>JACQMV010000017.1 GCA_016203395.1 Candidatus Woesearchaeota archaeon
AACATTTTTAAAACACTGCTCGGAAACAACCAAACTAGGCATCAGAATTCCAGAACACCCAATCACAAAAATAATACAAAAAACAGGAAAACCATTTATCACAACAAGCGCAAACATGTCAGGAAAACCAGTTATTACAAAAACATCAATGATAAAAGATCTAAAACCAGACATAATCATAGACGGAGGAGAACTTTCCTCCCAGCCATCAAAAATACTAGATTTAACAGACGAAAAACCAAAAACAATCAGATAACTCTCCAAAAACATTGAGTAAATGCACCTGCCCGCAATCCTTGCTAACCCCTATCTTAAATGAGATCATAATTTATCAGCAGCCCTTGCTAATTCTTATCTTAAATGAGATTATAACTTATCAGCAGCCCTTGTGCTCTGACTGCGAACTTTAATGTGCTCAACTGTTTATTTGTCTTGAGCAATACCATTTGTTGCAAATGATTATAAACACGTTGCCAACACATGGTAAGGGCTTGGTGTGAAGACAAGATAAGATACGTTCAAATCATGAGCCAAGCCACAAGGGCTGCTAGGAAATAACAACACGTTCTCTGAGAAGTATTAGCAGCTGCGGAAAAAGAACTGAGTGCTCTTTGATTATTGTCAGGAACCGCCTGTTCTTGAACATACCCTGAAATTGCTCGTCCGTCAAGAGCAATTTCCGACATAGCAAAACATAAATACTACGTTACTAACACAGGAGTATGCCACTACTTTATGACGCAGCAAAACTGCTGGAAAGAATGGGATTTGTTACAGTTGTTCTTCCTTTCTTGCTGTGCTTTGCAATAACATATGCAATTCTCCAGAAATATGAAGTAATAAGCAAGCAAAAAAATATTAATTCAATTATTGCACTGGTCATTTCCTTGTTTCTGGTTGCCAGCTTAAGAATGGTTGAAATTCTTGGTTCTCTTATTGCATGGATGTCTATACTTCTTGTTGTTGGATTACTGGTTTTTATGATGCTAGGGCTTTCAGCAATCAAGATTGAGAAAAATAAATGGCAATGGCATGCAAGCGTAATCGCAGCAATTATCCTGGTTTTACTCATCGCAATCGGAGTAATATTTCCAGATTCTCTTAAACAATTCTTCTCCAGTATGTTCTTCAAAACAGTAATCGTTGCTCTATTGTTTGTTGCAGCAATCATATTTATTGTGAAAGCCCAAGACACGCCGCAAAGAAGACCTGCACAAAGACAAGCAGAAGAACAAGAAGGACAACCTCAACAAGTACCAATCTCTCAGGAAGAACTTCAAGAGTTACTGAACCGAAGAAGACAACCGCGCAGATAATAATTAGACCACGGTTTATTTCTTTTTCCGTATTACTTTCGGTTTAGCAAGGTTTTTTGCCTTTGTTGGTTTAGGTTTAGGAATAAAATGAGCATATGTTTTCCCACCTACTGTTGCCATTTTACCAAAAATCTTTTGAATATAATTCTTATCGCCACCACCATTATACCTTTGCACAGTATTCACCCAGCTGCGCATACCTATGCATCGTCCTACCTTATTGAAAATCGCTGCTTTTTCAGAAATAAGATAAACAATGCCTCCGCGAATACTAAGATAAGGATTTATTCCAGTGCCTTCATACTGCCATCTCCCCTTATAATGAGAAGCATGAGAAACTACTGAAAACTGTTTTTGCAACCAAGCATTTGTTCTTGAATCAAGAATCCTTAAAGTGCCATCCTTTAATTCAGTCAATGCAGTATCCCCTTTGTTGCTAATCTGCATAGGATCAAACTCCCAAGCATAATTCCCTCCTTCTTTTAACGCCATCATTTTGATTAATTCCTTAGGATTAATCGGCTTATAAGCTGGAATTCTTGTGCTGAAATAAGCATTCCAGTAAGCACATTCCTCTTCAACAAAAGAATCATACTTTTGATACTTTAATGACTCATAATTCTTAAAAACAGGCAATTGTGAACCATGCGCATCCTGATTAAGCACGAGCAAAGGCACTAATACAAGTTTTGCTAAGATACTGTCTAATCCCATCCCATTAGCTAAGACACAACCATTTATAAATCTTTCGTTACTGCCGAGTGGTCCTTTATTGTGCTGTGGAGAGGAATTCATTAACAATGTGCCACCCGTAACGGTTAGAGTAGAGACGGACAGTATTAGGAGGAGCACACAAACCATACTTTTTACGCGCACTGGAACCAGCATAAAATGCAGACAAAAAATCAAGTACATGACTATCGTTGCTCAACACATTAACTCTTTCAATACAAGCAAATGACAATGCAATAGCCACAAGATTCTCGTCACTAACATTATCCTCATTAACAACCCTTCCGCTCAATAAGTCAGCAGCATGCTGGCGCTTGATTTTATCAGACATACTTGCCAGAAAATCAAAAGCAGTCATGTAATACTCTTTAAGAGAATAAGGCAGAGAATCAACAGCATACCTTTTCCGAACAAAATGCTGGGTCCTCCTAAGCTCATTCAGCAACGCTTTCACACTACTTAGCTTATCAGAATTATCAGAAGTGCTTTTCAACCTGGTGTATTCAGTTTCAACATTTGCTGCAATCCCCCTAATCTCATAAAATATTCCGTGACTGAACTGCTGACGTTTAAGCATTGTCCGCATAGAGCGGATAGTATCACGATGGCTGAGCATGTCTAATTCATTTATTTCATCTGCGCGAACACACCGTGCCAACTGCCTAAGAAAACTATGACTTCTACTGCTTATAATAATGTTAGTATCTGTAAAAGTTCTTGCATCGCGCACTATCTCACTTAAAGAGCCACCATTATTAAATACGTCTCCACCCATTAGATTGCAAATAGTAAGCGGTTTTTAAAACTTCGTTTAGTAAACTATATAAGCCAAAAGGCCAGAAACAACATTATGACAATAATAACTCTGGCTGACGGAAGCAAAAAGGAGTTTCCAGCAAGAACAAAAGTAGAAGAAATAGCAAAAACTCTAGGAATCAAAAACGCGCTTGCAGCAAGCGTGGACGAGAAACAAGCAGATCTTTTTTACGAAATAAACAAGGATTGCAAAATAAAAATACTCACTTTTGACGACGCACAAGGCAAAGAAGTTCTAAGACACAGCACCGCACACATTCTTGCATATGCTATTCAACAACTGTTTCCAAAAGCAAAAAACACAATAGGACCAGCAATAGAAGACGGCTTTTATTACGACTTTGACTTTGGAGAATACAAGCTCACAGAAGAGGATTTAACCAAAATTGAAAAAAAGATGCACCAAATAGCATCACTCGGACTGAAATACTCCCGACTAACAATTACAAAAGAACAAATCAAAAAACTATTCCCAAACAACCCATACAAGGAAGAAGTCGCCACAGAATACGAAAAAGAAGGACTTACAATATACAAAATGGGCGAAGAATTCATTGACTTATGCAAGGGCCCTCATGTTCCCGACACCAGCATAATAAAAGGAATAAAACTAACAAGCATAGCAGGAGCATACTGGAGAGGAGACAGCACAAAAACACAATTAACAAGAATATACGGAACCAGCTTCCCTTCAGAAAAAGAATTAGAAACCTACCTAAACCAGGTTGAAGAAGCAAAAAAAAGAGACCACAGAAAACTCGGCAAAGAAATGCAAATCTTCCACATCTCTGAAGAAATAGGACCTGGACTCATTTTATGGATGCCTAACGGAGAAATAATAAGACATGAACTAATGGAATTCATGCGCCAACTTGAATCAGAACAGGGCTACAAATATGTTTCAACACCACACATAACAATGGGAGAACTATACAAACTAAGCGGCCACCTCCCCTACTACGAACAAGACATGTACCCGCCAATAATCATTGATGAAAAAAAATATTATCTAAAACCAATGAACTGCCCACACCACCACATGATTTTCAAACAATTAGTAACAAGCTACAGAGACATGCCATTACGACTAGCAGAACCGGGCACAGTGTATAGAAAAGAACTATCAGGAGTGAGCTACGGACTCATGCGAGTAAGAGGAATGACACAAAACGACAGCCACATATACTGCACAACACAACAACTAAAAGACGAATTCATCAAAGTGCTTCAATTATTCAAAAAAGTGTATGACACAATAAAAATAACCGATTACTGGTTCCGACTAAGCTTACCTGACTTCAGAAGCGACAAATTTGTCGGAGACAAAAACGCATGGGAAGAAGCAGCAAACTCAATAAGACAAGCAATGAAGGACTTCAAAGCAAAATACACAGAAGTAGAAGGCGAAGCTGCATTTTACGGACCGAAAATAGACATTTTAATCAAAAACGTTCTTGGCAAAGAAGAAACAATAGCCACCAGCCAGATTGACATTGTTGTTTCAAAAAGAATGAACCTCACATACATTGACGAGAACAACAAAGAACAAAACCCGGTAATTATTCACAGAGCAATTCTTGGAAGCTATGAAAGATTCATCGCCCATCTTCTGGAATTCTTTGGAGCCAGATTACCAACATGGCTTGCCCCAGAACAAGTAAGAATACTACCAATAACCGAAAGAAGCAACAATTACGCAAAAAAAGTGCTAGAAACACTCGGAAATGTAAGAGCAAAAATTGACGACAGAAACGAACGACTTCAGAAAAAGATACTGGAAGCAGAAACAGCAAGAACAGCATACATCTTAGTAGTAGGCGAAAAAGAAGAACAAGCACAAACAGTGAGCGTAAGAGAAAGAACTGGAAAAAGCACTGCCAAAAAATTCGCTGAATTCGCACAAGAACTTAAAAACGAGATTGAACAAAAAAGATAAACTTTTAAACTAACACACTACACCAAACAACATGGATAACAAAGCACAGCGCGTAGGAGTATTTGTTGACGTCCAAAACATGTACTACAGCGGACGCGGACTCTACAACAGCAGAGTCAATTTCTCCACATTACTAAAAGACGCAGTGAGAGGCAGAACACTAATAAGAGCAATTGCCTACGTAGTCAGAACAGAAGACCTATCAAAAGAAGAGTTCTTCAAAGCACTGCAACAAATCGGTTTTGAACTGAAAATAAAAGAATTACAAACATTTGCAGATGGAAGCAAAAAAGCAGACTGGGACATAGGCATAGCAATGGACATGATAGAACTTGCCAACAAACTAGATGTCTTAATCCTAGTATCAGGCGATGGCGACTTTGTCCCACTAGTAAAGCACTTACAACACGCAACCGGCTGCCGCGCTGAAGTAATGGCATTTGGCAGAAGCTCAAACAAAGTCCTGAAAGAATCATGCGATGCTTTTATAGATATGGATGTTAATTCAAAAAAATACTTATTAGTGAGAAACAATGAAAGACCTCAACGAAAAAACATTCAAGGAAGCAGTTAAAACAGGAACGACGATAATTGACTTCTGGGCGCCATGGTGTGGGCCCTGCAAGCTAATGGCACCTGTTTTTGAAGAAATCAGCAAACAAATACAAGAAATCAACTTTGCCAAAGTAAATGTTGATGAAGCACAAGATCTTGCAATTCAATTAAGCGTTAACAGCATTCCAACACTGGTTATTTTCAAGAACGGAGAAGAAATTGACAGGCGCTCCGGATACATGCCCAGAATTGAATTCAAAAAATGGGTTGAAAACTACGTATCATAAAAAAAGCCGATTTAAAGCACCTGACGCAATCAACTTCTCCAGTAGTATTATCACCACAATCCCTAGCAAAAACATAATCATCTGCTCAAGATTACGCCTCATACTACTCTCTTTATGCAATTCAGGAATAAGGTCAGCAGTGGCAATATAGACAAAATTTCCTGCTGCAAAAGGCAACAAAAACGCAGTAAAGTTATCAACTGTCTGAAGAAAGAAATAAGCAACTAAAGCACCAATAATTGCACTAACTGCTGTCAAAAAATTCAACAAAAGCGCCTTTGTTGTACTAAGCCCAGCGTTCACAAGTATTGCAAAATCGCCTGTTTCTTGAGGTATTTCATGAAACACAACAGCAAGACTGGTTATTACCCCCAAAGGCACACTAGCAACATAAGCACCTGCAATCACCATACCATCAATAAAATTATGAATCCCGTCCCCTATAAGATTAAGATAAGCATACGGCTTTACTGACTTTTTCACACTAATACCATGATGAGCACACCTCCCACCATGACAATGATACCAGAAAAAGAATTTCTCAAGCGCAAAAAAAACAACTATGCCCAATAATGCATACATTGAAGTCTTTTCAATCCCTGCTATTTCAATACTTTCAGGAAGCAAATCAAAAAAAGTAGCAGACAACAAAGCACCAGCAGCAAAACCAACAAACAAGCTCAACGCCCTATGCAAATGCTTTTTATGCAGCGTTACAGTTAATATACCAATTAAAGAAACCAAGCTCACAATAAGCACAGATAATAATATATACACCAATATAGCCATTGATTTCTTGCTCAAATACAGGTATATAATAGTTTCGCTAATAATTATAAGAATCTTTTATTGCTTGCCCACTAAACGAATCTCGTTCTTAGCTTCTTCAGGGCTTCCTGACGCGTGAATGATGTTTCTACATGCCTTTCCCTGCTTTGCCCTCACTGCCAAAACATCAGTAGCATAATCCCCCCGTATTGTACCTCTAAGAGCTTTTGATGGATCTGTCGGCCCTGTTATCTGCCTTGCTTTTTTAACAGCATTTCCAGCTTCCAAAACAACTGCAACAACCGGCCCTGAAGACAAATAACAAACAACTGCACTAAACAACTTCTTTGTAAGCCGCGGCGGAGCAAGATGAGAATAAAAACGCTTAACAAACGATTTTGAGAACGTCATTCTTTTCAACCAAACTATTGAAAACCCTTTTTTTTCAAATCTTTTAAGACACTCACCAACTAATCGTTTTTTCACACCATCCGGCTTGATAATAACTAATGTTTGCTCCATAAAAATACTCAGTCCCCAGCATACACGCCATTATATCTTAATTGTCTATCAAGATAAGGACTGTAACCATAAGGAGCTATGTTAGCAATATCTCCTCTTTCAACTTCAGGAGAACCGCCTGCAATATACCCGCCATACCTAGCCCGGGCACCTAAACCTATAACTCTTTGCGTTTCAAACGCCTGATTCGCAGCCCTATTAATTCTTGCTTCATAAGAAGTTTCCCATCCCCTCTCAGAAACACGATTGTTATTCCCACTATACACTCCAAAAGAACCGTAATTTGCACCTGCATAACCTGTAATACCTGCCTCAATCGTAGTTTTAGAAGCCACAACAGTAATTAATGCAATAGACAACACCGCAATTATCCCAAAATGAACTATCTTTGATTCATCCATAATCCGAGAATGCACCTACCTGTTTATATATCTTGCTATGCTAAAGTCGCCCCCTTCTGTGCCAATGCTAGAACATATCTTAACTTATTCTGCTTCGCCATTGCCAGAACACACTTGAGCAATATAATTTGTTGCGAACACTTACTTAGCGGTTGCAAACAAAAGGTAAGAGCTGCGTGGCTCTGGATTATTATCAAGAACATCTTTTTTTCGTCATGAATACTATCTGCTTTTTCATTTTCAGCCTGCATACTGTTTGCAGTGGCATTTATTTTAAACAGTCGGGGTTTGAGCATAAATACCCACCCAACAGTTTGAGTCCTGCCAAGCACAATACGGCTTCTCAGCTACAGAATCACGGTTGTGCAACTGATGCCGCGGGCCGGATTTGAACCGACGAACCCTCTTAGGGACAGGATCTTAAGTCCTGCGCATTTGGCCATGCTCTGCCACCGCGGCAATACTTGTTTTTGCCTGAGCATTAATAAATATAACGGAAGAACCAAGGAAAAAATAAGAGTGACAAAAAAAATTCAAGGATTATCAGAAAATTTCTTATAGAACAATAAGAATAATAGAAGAATTATGCAACTTCACAACAAGTTTCTGTTTTTTTTAGAAGAAAACACTTAAAGAGTTTTACAGACCAAAACCACATGAGTATAATTAAAACAGGAGCAGCGTTAGTGGTTCTCGGTGTTGGAAGCTATTTCGGCTACAACATTGCCTGGAAGAGAGGAATGGAATTTCAAAAACAGCAGTGCGAAAAAACATACGAACAAATCCAGCCAAAAATAAAAGGAATTAAAGAACAACTTGAAAAAATCAAAGACATGTACGAAATAGCAGTCAAGGACTCTGCCGATCTTGAACAGATACTGCAAAAACACATGGAATCCCACTAAGAAAACAGTTAATGTATTACGATTGTTCCTTTCATCTCAGGGTGAATACTGCAATGATAATCATAACTTCCCGGCTTATCAAATGTAAAACTAAAAGGGTCACCCTGCTCAAGAGCTTGTGAACTGAAAAGGTTTCCAACAACTGTGTGCAGCACAGAATCTTCATTAAACCACGTTATTGTTGCGCCAGGACCTGCTTCAATTCTGGAAGGAACAAAAGAAGACATGCTTATTGATACGCGTATTGTATCCTCTGAAGAACTTTCTGTTGCAGAGTCAGGCAAAACTTCTTTGCACGATTCTTTCATGGCACTCTCCTTTATTTCACCGCATACAAGATTATCTCCATGAAGATAAAAAAAGAAAAGACAAGAATCTTTAACTTCGTCAGTGCTTATTTTTGAGCAAAGCGTCTTATCAGAATATATTGCTGCTGCCTGCGAATAACACTCATCACTCATTTCATCTGCACACCGCTCAAGATAACCCTCTTTTGTTGCAGAATACTCCTTCTTTTCCCTGACTTGTGCAGGTTCTGCTTGTGAACCAGTTTGCGGCTTTAAAATCGTGAAAGACGCAGTTGTCTGAGCGCGCTCTTTTTGCGAAGTTGCAGTAATTATAACAAAATACTCTCCGGGAGCCATTACTGGCTTTATTGCTTTTGTTCTTTTTCCTGTACCAGAAACAACAATAAAATCTTTTTGTTCAGTAAGCACAGTACCTGCTTTGTCTGTCAGCTTAGCAATTATAGTAACAGGATGCTTTGTTTTGATGCTATCTGCGGCAGTTATTGTTGCAATAAACTCCTCTCCCTGAACAACTATCTCAGGAGCTATTGTTGCTGTAATACTTAAAGGTGTTTCAGGCAATGAATTCTGCTTCATAATTATTAAGCCAGCTGCAACAACTAACAAAACAGCAAAAATGCTTAGCCACATCAAGCCCTTACTTGTTGACTTTCTCATAGCAGTTTCAATTGTTTTAGAAGGATAATATTTCAGCAAAAACTTTTTCACCTGCTCTTTCGTGTAGCCGGCTTTCAACTGATTCCTCACATACTCCTCTAATTCGCTCATACCTCTTTTTTTACCAAGTTTAGCAAATGCGCCATTAACTTTAAAATGGTTTCGCTGAAGACGTGATGTGAACTGCTAAAAAGAATCATGGTGTAAGACAATAATACACTTCTGCAACTGCTAATAATAACAAAATGCGTTGTAGTTGTTTTCCCACAGCTCTTGCAGCTTCGTTAATAGTTTGAACGTATCTTATCATCACATCAAGCCCTTACCTTTTGCTTGCAAACGCTAAGCAATCATTCGCAACAAACTGTACAGAGTAATTGACTGAACCTGCTGAAGAACAGTTTACACATCAATATTTATAAAAGAACCAAAAAAACAAATATTATGCCTCTGTAGCACAGTAGCCAGTGCGTTACCTTGGTATTGCAAAACAATAAGGTAAAGGTCGCGGGTGCAACTCCCGTCAGAGGCTTTTGAATTCAACTATTCTTTCTGGATACAACCGCCCACACAATACCTGAAATAACAAGCAAACCGCCTACAATCCAGAAAAACAAATAAAACTCCTGAAGAAACGGAATACCTGCAATAATCAAACCAGTATTCACAAGAAGAACCTTTTTAGAAAGATGCATGTGAAAACCAAAAGAAAGAATTATGCCTAAAACAAGCAGAACAAATGCAGCAATCCATAAAGGAACAGCCACTTTTGTCAGAAACAACAAAGGCATGCCGGCAACAGTAATGCCGACCAAAGACAAAAAAGTAATAATAGCCAAACACACATTATGGCAGATTTGCCAGGAACCAAGAATACTCATACCTGCACAAACACCACTGCCTGCATTAACAAAACGCTCTTTCATTACAAACAATGTAACGTAATTCTATTTAAATGTTACTGTCTCAAGGAGCAGTCAATTTAATGTGCCCGGCTAATAATAATCAAGAACCATGCAGTCCTTGCCATGCGCTTGCAACAGGGCGCAAACCGGTATATAGCGCGCATTATTCATTATACTTTTTAGCACAGGACAAATTTGGTTCTGTTTCGTCACTTGATGGGAAGTGGCAAACGTTTAAATAAGCAACAACATAAGCACTACTTATGAGGGGACAATTAATTATACTGCTTTTATTGGCAACAGGGGTTGTTGCAGAACGCGGAATAGAAATTGAGAGAACTGCATTCCTCTCGCAGCCAAATGAAGACACGATGGCTGTGCTGGTTCAAGTGAAAGACGGCAAAGATACCAGAATAAGAGTATCCATTCCTGAAGAAGGCATTTTCGCCCCTGAAAAACTGATGAGCAAAGGAAAAGCAATTTCAATGCTTGATGTGGCAGGTATAAGAGGAGAATACGTCATAAGCATCTCAATCAAAGATAAGGATAAACGAAGAAGAATATTCAGAATTGTTGACAAACCCTACCAATAATCTTTCGTCTTTTAACAATGACAGCGATAGTTTAAAAGCTAATCACAGTATCTTTTAAAAAACTTTCGGAAAAAAACATGTATTACATAAAAAAATGCCCGGAATGCAATAGCATCAATCTTTTCTCAAACAAAGACAAGGGCGAAGTTATATGCAAAGACTGTGGCTTGGTAGTTGAAGACAAAATGGTAGAATTCTCCCAAGAATGGCGAGAATTTGAAGGAGACGGCTCAGCACCCACAGGCAGAAGAACAGGCGCACCGATGACCTACACGCAATATGACCAGGGACTGGGCACAGAAGTCGGACAAAAAGCAGACCTGTTCAAGCTATCCAGCAAAGAAAGAAACACGATATTCCGACTAAGAAAATGGCAGTATCGCATAAGCACAGCAATAGAAAGAAACCTAAAACTAGCACTAGCAGAACTGAAAAGAGTAAGTTCGTTTCTAAAACTTCCAAAATCAGTAGAAGAAGAAGCAGCAATGGTGTACACGCAGGCAGTACAAAGAGGACTTGTAAGAGGAAGAAGCATGGAAAGCGTAGTATCAGGAGCACTATATGCAGCATGCAGACGCCACGAAGTTCCAAGAACACTTGACGAACTATCAGAAGCATCAGGAATTGAAAAAAAAGAGATAGGAAGAACATACCGCTTTATAACAAGAGAATTAGGAATAAGCATAATGCCAAGCAACCCTGCTGACTACATCGCAAGATTCGCCAGCTCGCTCAAACTAGGACCTGAAACACAAAGCAAAGCAGTAGAAATACTTGAAGAAGCACAACATGAAGAACTAACATCAGGCAGAGGACCGACAGGCATCGCAGCAGCAGCACTATACGTTGCTGCACTCACAAGAGGAGAAAAGAAAACACAAAGAGAAGTTGCAGATGTTGCAGGAATAACCGAAGTCACAATACGCAACAGATACAAAGAACTATTAGACAAACTAAAACTAGATAAGCAAATAAAAAAGCAAAAAAAGAAAAGATAACTTATGCCAAACTTTATAAGCAACTCTCTTAAAGCAAATATGTGAAAGACAAAATCCAGTTTATCACATCAGAAAGCGTTACAGAAGGACATCCTGATAAGATATGCGATCAAATAAGTGATGCAATACTAGATGACCTGATTAAACAAGACGCTTATTCAAGAGTAGCTGTTGAATGCCTTGTAACAACCGGCTCTGTGCACGTAGCAGGAGAAATAACCACAAAAGGATTCAGCGATGTGCAGAAAATAGTCAGGAACACACTTAAAGAAATCGGTTACACCAACCCCTTATTCGGCATTGACTGTGATGATGCAGGAGTATGGATAAGCATCCACGGACAGAGCCCGGACATTGCTCAGGGAGTAAATGAAAATCCTGATGCAAACAAAGACCAAGGAGCAGGAGACCAAGGGATGATGTACGGGTATGCAACAAATGAAACACCGGAATTAATGCCTTTTCCTATTATTACTGCCCACAAACTAACCAAACAAATGTCAGAAGTAAGAAAAAAAGGAATCATCAAATCCCTAGGACCTGATGGAAAATCACAAGTATCTGTAAGATATGCAAACGGCAAACCACAAAAAATAACAGCAATAGTAATTGCACAACAGCACACAGATGACAAAGATGAAAAGGAATTACGGGAAGAAATAATAAAACACGTGATTATGCCAGTGTGCGAAACAATGATGGACAAAGAAACAGAAATACACATCAACGCAACAGGCAGATTCGTTATCGGAGGCCCTGAAGGAGACACAGGAGTCACAGGAAGAAAAATAATCGTTGATACATACGGAGGAGTAGGGAGGCACGGAGGAGGCGCATTCTGTATTGCCGGAAGTTCCTTAATCAATACTGAAAAAGGACTTATAAGAATTGATGAATGCAAGGATGTTGGAAGAAAAGGGCTATTAGTGAAAACCGACATTCACCCAATGCCAGCAGGAGCGTGGTACAACAACGGGATAAAGCCAACCAGTATTCTAATAACTCATGACGGATACAATGTTGAAGCAACGCCCAATCATAAATTCAGGATTATTGACAAAAAAGGAAAGTATAGGTGGGAATCAATGGAGAAATTGCATGAAGGGATATTTGTCGCCATTCAAACCAAGAATAGACTATTCGGAGATGATACTATCCCTCCTTTCTCTTATTCCTACAAAGAAGGAACTGCCGAGGGAAGAAAGAAGAAATACAAATTTCCACCGATGCTTACTAAAGAGTATGCATACCTGTTAGGATTACTTATAGGCGACGGGCTTTGTACCAATGAAAGAGATATTAGGATATGCGTCTGTGAAGAGGAAATGAAGCAAATTGTCAGGGCGCTTTACAAAAAAATCACCGGAAACAAAGGAAGGATATATACGCATTGGGCGTATTTGGGCGGCATAGAGCTTAGAGCGTACTTGCGGCACCTAGGGCTCGGATTTAAGAAATCATTTGAAAAAACAGTTCCAAAAACAATATTCAATGCATCAAAAGAAAATTGTGCTGTCTTTTTGAGAGGATTGTTCGATACCGATGGGAGCATACGCATTGATGGACGTAACAAAAACACTCTGCGAATACATTTTGCCACGACAAGCAAGGTGCTGGCAGAACAAGTTCAGTTATTGCTACTGAATTTCGGGATTATTTCAAAGATAAGCGCAGTAAATTCGGGTAATAAAAAAAACGGATTTATTAAAGGACGAGAAATAATCTCTCAACATACTAGATATGATGTAACAATTAAAGGCGGATACAGTACTAAACAGTTTAAAGAAAACATCGGCTTCGGCCTTAACAGAAAAAACAAGATTATTAACGAGCAGGTTCCTAAAAAAAGAGATTTAAGAAAGATACCTAATCAAAAGCACAGGATTTCTTCATTATTCCTAAAGTTGCCACTAAGAGAACAAAGAAAGGATGCTTGTAAAATCAGGCGCTTCACGAGAAGCTCGAAAGGTAAAGCAACAAAGGAATTAACATATGAGAAACTAGGAGAGTTTATTGAGGAATACTCGCAATTTCTTAAAAACGAGAAGGAGTTTGCAATATTACAGCAGCTTTACTATATGGGCCATTATTATTCATGCATCAAAAGAAAACTACCTTCATTCGCACCGACATACGACCTTAACATACCTTTTTCTCATACGTTCACAGCCAATGGATTCGTCTGTCATAATTCCGGCAAGGACCCGTCAAAGGTTGACCGTTCAGGAGCATACATGGCAAGACACGTTGCAAAAAACATTGTTGCTGCAGGACTGGCAGACAAGTGCGAAGTGCAAATAAGCTATTCAATAGGAGTTGCAAAACCAACATCACTAAACATTGACACATTTGAAACTGGAAAAATAAGCGACTCTGACATAAAAGAACTTGTGGAAAAACACTTTGACTTCCGACCAAAAGCAATAATAGAATACCTAAAACTAAGAAGACCAATCTACAAAAAAACAGCGGCATATGGCCACTTTGGAAGAGAAGACCCGGAATTCACATGGGAGCACACGAATAAGGCAGATATCCTGAGAAAAGAAGCAAAATTATAACTATAGGATTCTGCCAGCACTACAACCCTGAATTATCTTAGCAAGCGATACTTCAATCTCATAATTAGCAATCGTCTCTGGCTTTACTTCAGTGCAACTAGACATTAATTCCCTGAAGTGCTCCCACCCTTTTCTGTTCTGGCTTAGCTCTTCCTCAATAATTGTTAGCTCCAGCTTCCTCCTTTTGTTATCACAAAGCCGCCTCTGCATAAGCGTGCTTGCATCAACCTCCACCAAATACAAGACAACAGGCGAGTATCTTTCTGCCAGTTGCTTTATGCTTGAGTCACACAAGCCCTGCACATAACCTTCTGCAATTCCTTCCAGCCCCTTAACGTAACTTGCATAATGAATGTCAATCAACGGACTGCGCAATTGCAGTATCTCATCCACTATCCTTTTTTCGGTTTCCAGCGGGTGCTCTTTGTTCCAGTATTTTATGAACCAGCTTCCTGGATGAATGTATGTCATGCCTGTTTCACTGCAAAGCTGCTGGGCTAATGTTGTTTTTCCTGTTCCTTTGGCTCCGCCGAGTATTACCAATTCACCTGAATCTTGGAAGCTCATTTGTGTTCACCGCCTCAATGTTATTATTGCCATCCACTTTGTCTGTCAAAGTAAACTCAGTTTCAGGAAACACATCCAACTGGTTTGGAAACAATGCCCTAAATACCTGTTGTATCTCATTTTGCGTTTCCTTCTCTGAAATACCAAAATATTCTTTCAGGCAGGCAATAAAGTAAGGGAATACGTAAGACGCAACAAAATGATCATACACTATACTGTATTCAACCTTTCTAGGATATAGCTCGTGCATTCCGCCAATCAAGTGCTTTGAAAAAGGCATTCTCAACCCTTTCTCCTGCCTGACAATCGGATCAATCATGTCACTTTGAAAATCCCTGAACACAATTCGTGACGGCTTATAATTTTCATCAACTTCAAGCAAAGTGTTCTGGCAGTGCGCTTCCAAAAGTATGCCTCTTTCTCTTGCAAAAAAAGTCCACGCACTAAGATAAGGCATAACTATCTGCTCAACAAATGCTTCCAGAGGATGCCTGCCTGATTCCTTGACAATCTGAACAAGCAATGGCTCATCACCTAACGGATCTTTTGAGTATAATGAAAAGAACGGAATTAATGCCCTGCCTTGAATTACTGGACGAGCCACTGCTTCACGAATAATACAGCCATATGCCCCTTTAAGATAAACCCCTATACTCTCAGGAAGATATGCAAAACAAGAGGGTGCACTCTCAAGAGATTCCTCAAGCTCCCCACTAACCTCAATGCTGTGCTGCACACTATCAGGACGCAATCTCCTATGAAATCTAGATATCCTGCCAGGAAAATGAAGTTTAATAAAATGATTTGGTACATCTTGCGCCAGCACAGTTCTTGTTGAACTTGTTGGAGTTGCAATAACTGTTCCTGCAATAACACCCTCGGCATACTGCGGGTGCATATACAACCTAAACCCACTGTCAGTCATTGTTTTAAGAAGCCGCGCATCAGGATATGCAGTAAGACATCTGGCATCATCCCGATAAGTGTAAGGCACCCCTATCACACCATTCCCCTTTCTAGGATGATATTTTGTTTCTGCCTCGCTGTATTGCGCGGTTGGGCTATATTTTGGCTGATTCACATACCGCTCAAGATACAAGTAAGCATCAGTTGTTCCCAATTGTTCAAGTTTCATAACATATCTTACTGCATCGATATATAAGGAATCTACCAACGATTTTTGCCGCAAAACATAATAATAGCAGCATTAAAACTCCCCGGATTCTTTCTCTATCTTCGCTGAAACTGTCTTAATTGTTATACCCTGATTGTAATACATTGATTACGTGATTTGCTATAAATGACAAATTTATGCCAAGTCAAGCGCAGATATTTTTCCAAAATGCTTCTTGTTGTTTGTCAGCAATTTCTGATTGTTGGCAATGCTGGTGCTTGCTATGAGCAAGTCTAAAGGATCAACCGTAAGACCTTTGCGGCGCAAATCCTCAAATATTCCTGAGGCAATCTCTGCCGCCTTATTGTCAAAGTATAATATTCTAAGGCGATTAACAAATGCCTGCGTTTTTTCCAAAGTTTTTTGACTCTCAGCTCTAAGCGCACCCTTCAAAAGTTCAAACACAGTTATTGATGAAATGAATATTTCTTCAGTTCGGCTAAAATTTTCTATATGTTTTACTGCATACGATTCTTCTCTAAAAAAATCTATCACTACACCAGTATCAATGCACACCACTATTGCATCCTCCTTGATGGCTGTGCTCGTTCTTTCTGAAGCTCTTTTTTTATTCTCAAGCCCTCCTGCTTATCCCAGATACCTGCAAACTGCATTATCCCGCACCTTGCTTTTTCATTAGTCAGCTCAAGAATAGTCTGGGAAAAAGACCTTCCCTGCTTCAGTCTTGCAAGCTGTTCGTATGCTTCATCTGCTATTGAAATAACCCTAGTCATATACTGTATATATGCATGTATGTATTTAAATCTTTCGCAGCTCTATTCCAGCTGTTCGAAAGCGCCAGTATTCCGAATGGGAATAGTATTGGAAAGAATATATGGAATATGCGGGCAAACGTTATCTATACTCTGACAACACGACAAGACAAAAAAGCGACAGGACCCCAAAAAGAAGCCCTCCGACAATAACAATCGGCCAAAGCACACTTTGCGCAGTTATCGCTTCCATCTTTATTCCTTTGGCTTCAAAATACTTTGCAAGCTCTGTGGTATCTCCTTGCGGTCCTCTTGCCTTGCTTACTGCACTCAACAGTGCTGTATCATACTTTAGTTTTGCCAGCTGTTCTGTTGTCGGCTCTATTCCATACTCTCTTGCTTTTGCCTGAATTTCCTCAAAAGCAGTTTGGCATCCTGTAAGATACTCCTCAATCTCTTTCACTTCTGAAGGAGTCAGCTTGTAATCTACTACTCTTTCTGTAACAAATGCTTCCAAACCCGCATTTTTTCTTTCAGTGTCATAAATTTTTGTTTCAAGCGAGAATATGTTCTGCTTTAGTGCAGCTTCCTGTTCGGCTTTCTGCTTTGCCGCAATCTCTTCCAGCGAACTTAATTGTCTGACTGCACTTGCAGGTGCTTCTGGTGATGGCGTAACTGGAGTTGCGAGTTCTTTTTCTTTTGTTTTTATGACAGTACGGATAGATTCTTCTTCTTTCTTGGCTGATTCCAGAGCATCATAAAATTCACCAGGCGTACGACTATTATCATAACTTTTCTGCATTTGCTGAGTGTTTTTTACTGCCTGTCTGAATTGAGCCCTAAGAGTAGAGAGTTCAGTAGTTTCTGGCGAGTACGAGTCCTCATTTTTAACTTGCTTTGCAGGCTCTCCTCTTGCAGCTTTTTGCAGGAGATCAACTGCCCTATCCTGAACTCTCTTTTCCAGCTCTGAAGTTCTTTTTACATAATCTTCAGACAAGGATTTTTCCTTTTTAGCAAGCTCTAGCGCTTTATTCTGATATTCTGCTTCAAGTTGTGTGCGAACGGTTTCCTGTATTTTTGCTTCTTTCTCTGATAGTTGTGTGTTTTTTGTTTGGTAGTCTGTCTCCAGCTGGAGACTTTTTGTCCTGTATCCTTGCTCAAATGCTGCTTCTTTTGCTTCTATTTGACGCAATCGCATTGCTTCGAAATGAGTGGAAGTGCCATCTGTCACGCCTTTGTAAACCCCGACAGCTGAACCGAGAAGCACTCCTGCACAAGCCAGTCCAAAAATAGTTTTGCCTGTTTTCCTGATAACGTTCATTCTCACCTGCTTTTTTTCAGCAATTACTCTTTCCTTCTGCCTTACTTCTGCAGCATACTGCTTCATTGCAGCATGCATTTCTTTTGGAGTTGCATCATACTTGTCAGCAGTTTCTTTCAGAATGTCATTGAATGCATCTGCGTGAGGCAGTTCGTACTTGCTTTCAGCAGGTGTGTGTTTCATGGCACGGACTTTCTCGTGCAATGCCCTGAAATCTTCGCCTTTCAAAGGACGACCAAGATGTTCCTCAAAAGGAATCACGTAATTCGGGTCCACTGTTCGTGTTTGTTCCATTTTTGTTCACCTCGTGGCTCTGTTACGGTAAGCGTCAATATTAAATGTTATTATTACAAAATTACGTTTTACCGCTAAATTTATATACTATATACGCAATAACGTAATAAAATGACACTATCTCGGTTTATGCCAGTGCAGACTGCAAAACTAGATGCAAAAGGAAGAAAATTAATCGCACTACTTGCCCAATATGGAAAAATGACTGCGACTGCATTAGGCAAACAGGTAAGACTGTCAAAAGAAGCAGTATCATACAGAATACAAAAGTTCAAGGAAGAAAAAATACTGCAATGTTTTGTCCCTATAATTGATTTAAGAACATTGGGCTATCGCGTGTTTGAACTTTTCCTGATGGTGAACGAAAGACAGAAACAAAAAGAGCACGAACTTTTACAATGGATGTGCAATCATCCTAGAACAAGAAGCGTGATAGAATATAGCGACACATGGGATTATGGGTGGATAGTGATAGTCAAAGATATCTGGGAGTTTGACCTGCTGGAAGCAGAACTTACTGAAAAATTTTCTGATATCATAATAGAGCTTGACAAGTGCGCAACGATTACCGGATATACTTCACACACTCTACCGTATAGTTTTGAAAAGATTAACTGGAAACCAGAAGGATTGCGTTCACCGGATTCTGCGGAAATAGACGATAAAGATTTGAAAGTGCTAGTAGAACTTTGCAAGAATTCAAGAGCGAGTAGTTATGAAATTTCAAAAGCAGTTGGTTTTTCCAGCGACTCTGTCCTAAAAAGAACAAAAAAACTTGAAAAACAAGGAGTAATCCGAGCATATACTGCATTGTACAATCTTGCTTCACTCGGCTATCAATGGTACACATACACTCTAAGTTTTTCAAGATTCAGCAAAAAAGATGAGATAAAATTCAGGGAATTTATTGCAAACCACAAAAATGTAATTCGTGCAATAAGAACATTTGGAAAATGGGATGCACTGATTGAAATAGCAGCATCAAATCCCTCAGAATACCACAACACTGTAAAGGAAATCAAAAACACTTTTGCAGACATATTAAGAAAATATGAATGCTGGCTGGTTTACCGCGAACACGCATACAAGACACTGCCGCAGATTATAAGCAGGTAAATTTACTTCTGCGCCCTTACAGACAACTCAACGCGAAACACATCACAACTTCCTCGTCTTTCCCTTCTTCAAATCGTTCTCTGCTTCGTTCAACGATTCAATATCATCATCCGTCAGGATGATGCCTGCATCAACTATGCGCTCTTTTATGTAATCCCGCTCTGACTTTATGCTGTCAAGTTTGTCCAGAATTTGCCTTGTTTCTGTTACCATAGCACAAACAAAGCACGTATGATTTATATAACTTTCACAGGATGCTTATCGCTTTTCAGCAGGCATTTCTGTTTCATATGTGCGTATTCCTTTAATTACTTGTTCCAAAGAGATCCCTATCTTTTCCTGCAAGGAAAGCACGCCATCATTGTCAGTGTCTGCATATTTTCTGAGAGTATTCATTCTTGATTCTCTAAAATCTTCTGCACCTTGCCCGCATCTTATGACTGTTTCTTGTTTGTTGTCTGTCGCAGTCACGTTCCTACGTGGTAGTTCTAGTGAAGCAAGAACTATACTCATAGCCAACCAAGTTAAAGAATATGTAAGAGAGGACGCGGTGAATTCGTTATCTTCGTCGTCCATGCTTTCACCATTTGGTGTTATTAGATTTTCAATAATCTCCCATTTCTGGCATCTTTGGAGCGGGTGTTCTGTCTTTGCCAGAAGCAATGACATCGTCAATGCGCAGAATCATCTGAGCGACTTCTGATGCAGAAGTTATTGCCTGCGTCTTGATTTTCAGTGGTTCTATAACTCCCTGCTTCCAAGCGTCCATAATTTTGCCTGAAAAGACGTCAATGCCTGCCCAGATTTGCTTTTTGTCATGGGCTGCTTTCAAACTTGTCAGCACATCTATTGGATCAAGACCTGCATTCTCTGCCAGAGTGCGAGGCACGATCTCCATTGCATTTGCGAATGCTTCAACTGCCAACTGCTCACGACCACCAAGACTTTCAGCATACTTTCTAAGATGCTTTGCAAGCTCTGTTTCTACTGCACCTGCACCAGCAACAACACTGCTGCTTTTAAGAGCGGCAGCAACATCGCCTATTGCATCAGTCAATGCCCTTTTTGCCTCATCAGTTATGTGAGGAGTGCCACCTCTTACAACGATAGTGACTGATTTCGGATTCTTGCATTCAGTAACATAAGTCATTTCGTCATCACCGAACTTGACTTCTTTGACCACGCCTGCTTTACCTAAATCTGTCTCAGAAAGATCTTGCAAATTGCTCACGATTGTAGCCCCTGTGGCTCTTGCTAATGCTTCCATATCTGACTGCTTCAAACGCCTTGCTGCATAAATTCCTCTTTTAGCAAGAAAATGCTGAGCAACATCATCTATACCCTTCTGACAGAAAACAACATTTGCTCCAGATGCCTGAATGATATCAACCATTTTCAAGAGCATACGCTCTTCCTGATCCAAAAATGCCTGCATTTGCGCAGGATCAGTTATTTGTATTTTTGCATCTATTTCGGTATTTTTTATTTCAACAGCACAGTCCAGAAGCGCTACTTTCGCATTATGAATCAACTGAGGCATTCCCGGATGAACTGCTTCTTTTTCAAGAACAACACCTTCAACAAATTCAGTGTCTTCAACACTGTTTCCGGATTTTTTTTCAATCTTTATATTGTTCTTATCAAAAAGAATGCTTCCATCAAAATTTTCAATCACTTTCTTTACTGCCTTTACAGCAATATCTGCAAGCGTTTCTTTTGCATTTTCAGCACCTTTTCCTGTCATTGCCGTCATTGCAATCTTTCTAAGCAAAGCATCGTCTTTTTCAGTTACTGGCTGAGCAAGCTCTTTCAACTTCTCAATGCACGCATCACCAGCAAGACGAAAACCCTTTGTAATCACAGTGCTATGGACATTTTTGTCAAGAAGTTGCTCTGCCTGCTGCAACAATTCTCCTGCAAGAATTACTGCAGTAGTTGTTCCATCCCCAACTTCTGCTTCCTGCGTTTTTGCAATCTCAACAACCATTTTCGCAGCAGGATGCTCAATCTTCATTTCCTCAAGAATTGTAACACCATCATTAGTAACAGTAATGTCCCCGAAGGAATCAACTATCATCTTATCCATGCCTTTTGGTCCGAGTGTAGTTCTCACTGTTTCTGCAACAAGCTTAGCAGCCATTATGTTATTTCTTTGCGCTGTTTTTCCTGTTGTTCTAGTTACGCCTTCTGGCAGAATGAATATTGGTTGTATTTCCTTGCTCATTTTATTTTCCTCCTTTTACTGGAATAAAAGATGATATTATACAATTAAGGTATTTATAAACCTGATTATGCTCCAGAATACAAAATTTAAAAACAATGCACTTTTTGGCTAATGTGGAATCGCAGTGCTAGGAATGTTGAATCTCGTAAGTGCTGCGATGAGCCCATCAGCACTAGTATACCTTTTGTATTGTTCCAAAAAGTTAGAATAGTGCGCTACACCCCAGAGAGCAGGTAAAGGAACATTTAACTGCACAGCCATTTGCTTTAGTCGCCTATAAGTCATTGTTTCTATCATTATATTAGACCACAATTCACGCATAAATTTCTGCGTTGGAATCTTAGGAACAAATGGAGCTCGGGATAATTTTAAGGCAATTGCCTAAATACTTTCTCTGCCAAAACCTTGCAAAAACAATGAACTTTCAGAAGCATTCTCCTGAACTATTGTCAAGTCCATTACAGGATTGAAGTACATTACTGCCTTGAACTGTCTGAAAGGACCCTGCTGTATTACAATGCTTTCTTCCTTTTCACCTTCAGGAAGCACAAGCAAGCCAATATCTGATACTCTTCCCAACACACCTATTGCAGTGTAGTTTTCATACTCCCAAACTGAAAAATTCTCCCTGACTTGGTGGCGCATTGAATAAAAATTACCAACCAGAATAAAAATGTTAGCATTGGAATAATTCCAAAGCACACCATGATGTTTATAAACAACTGACTAACATGTATTAATATGAGTAGCACATATTTTAGTGAGAAATTAGGCGCTCCTGTTTCTTTTGAGCAAGTACGCCAACCAAATTATGAACTTTCACCAACTTACTTAGCAGCGTACACTGCTGAAAAACAATTGCGTGGCAACACAACAGATAGGTTGAAAATAGACCCTCCCAGATTGAACACTCCGCTGCCTGGTTCTATTTGGAATAGAAAATAAGTTGCAAATGACTTTGTAATTGCACGTATATCTTCTTCAAGGAAATATAGTTTTAGCCAGAAATACTCGCAGGATGTATCCGTCTTCCATTGTTAAAATAAGATATTGTTCTTACAGGAACCCTGCCTGACTTTTCAAGCAGTTCCAGAAAGATAGTTCTGGCAGTTTCCAGTTGTTCAGCCGAATGTCCTATCTTGTCCTCAAGACTGCTCTTGCCAATAACCAACTGAGAACACTCTACTGAATTAGGCAAAAAAACAGGCAAAACAGACACTAAATTCGTAAGCAAATGAATCCAGCAATGAAGCGTTGATTCACAATAATCATTAAGCACATAATTCGGCATGCCATAATTCGCAACAAGCATTTCAGTTGCTGTCCTGAAATGAGTGCTTGAATCTGCAACAAAATACACCTTTCTTGAAACAACATCAACCAATAATCTTAAACAATTAGAACGCTTATGCGATTCTATAAATTCCACTGAAAGTTCACTCAGTTCCTCAACCATGTGAAAGAATTCTTGCCGCCATATTTATATTTTGCGATATACAACCTATTGAATACTCCGAGCAAAAATAATCATCACGCATTAAGAGAATCCGGACATAGAAGATTTTATGATGACTTAGGAGTAGGAATAAGATAGCAGCATTTATAAAGCCAAATTTCTTAATAAGAGAAATGGCACATACCTTAGATAAAATTGTGACATTTTTAAGAGTAAGCCCTATACAACAAGCCATAGTTTTAGGTATAGTAACACCTTTTACGATTACATATATATTGAGTGTTGCAGAAAATTATTCAAAGGGAAACACGATTAATGGAAATGTAGACGCTCTTTTCGCTTTGGCAGGTATCGGACTTTCCTTACTTAACGAACACGTGGCAATCAGAAACATGAAAGAACATGATAAAATAAAAGATGCATTAGATAGACATGGCTGGAATGAAAATATTATTGAATCCAAATCTCACTCATGGTGTCAAAGGAATACTAGTCAAGTTGCATCAAATGATTCAGGTTTTGGAGGAGAAACAAGAAAGTATTTGCATGAAAAAGGATACAGGCGGTATCATTTTGTCCCAGATGCGTATATTCCGAAATGGTTATCCGGAGCATGACTTCTCAAGCGACTCCGGAGTAATTAATAAACAATTATACCTTCCGAATATAATAGTCGCAAAAAAATATTAAAAATTTAGTGCGCCTATTATAGTAGCAGATACCGGGTGAACTTTTAGCAATGCTTATAAGCAGCAAATATTAATAAAAAGGTATGGAGAAATTTGATGTGCTCATTGGCATAGTTGTGCCAAAAGGAAAAGAAAACTGCATTGAAGAATTCAAAAACGCAACAAAAGAAATATTAGACAAGCCATTCATGATTGAAGAACAAAACATAAGCGTAGCAAAACAACGCAAAATAATGATTGAAGAAGCAAAAAAAAGAAACTGCAAAGGAATCCTTTTTCTAGAATGCGACGTCATTCCACCAAAAAACCTGTTTGAACTTGTAATGACAAAAGCAGACATTGTAGGCGGAGCATACC
The DNA here is from genome assembly GCA_016203395.1 of Candidatus Woesearchaeota archaeon. Lineage (GTDB taxonomy): Archaea > Nanobdellota > Nanobdellia > Woesearchaeales > ARS49 > JACQMV01. Next base: position 24,172 of record JACQMV010000017.1, read on the forward strand.
TTCAGTGGGTGAACATGGGCGTTCCAAAAGTAGCACCATGCGCTTTTGCACTTGCTGATGAAGGAATAGCGTTCCTTCCAATTGATGTGGTAATGCCAAAAACAATATTGCCAGTAGCAGCTGTCGGCTTTGGCTGCGCATATGTCAACAGCAAAGTTTTCAACAAAATTGAATACCCTGAAAATGACAATGATGACTTAGAATTCTGCCAAAAAGCAAGAGAGAAAGGATTTTCAATTGCAGTTAATGCGGGCGTAAAATGCATAAGCAACACTGGCTCTGGAAAACTTGAGTTTCCAATGTCAAGAGCAGGACTGTCTTTTTCTGAAACGTGAAGGTTTATAAACCCTTGACTATCGTATATTCACATGGGACGCAAAGCAAGCGGATTATTTGCTGCAAAAGCACTTGGAAACAGACGAAGATGTGGACTCTGGTGCGACAAAAGATACGTACGCAGAACTCTAAACCTAAAACAAAAATCAGACCCACTAGAAGGCGCATCACAAGCAAAAGGAATAATAATTGAGAAAGTTCAATTAGAAGCAAAACAACCATGCTCTGGAATGAGAAAATGCTGCAGAGTACAATTAATAAAAAACGGCAGACAAGTCACTGCATTCTTCCCAAAAGACGGCGCAAAAGACATGTGCGACGAACACGACGAAGTCATCATAGAATGCATTGGCGGCAAAAAAGGAAGAGCAAAAGGCGATATTCCCGGAGTGAGATGGCAAGTTATCAAAATAAATGACCAAAGCTTAGATGCATTATTGCGTGGAAAAATAGAAAAGGCAAGGAAATGAAAGCATTCAACACGTGGGACGTGGAAACCATAAAAATAGAAGATGCAGGCCTTCAAAAATACGTTTCTCTACAGCCAAGACTGGTTCCAAAAACAGGCGGAAAATACGCAAAAAAAAGATTTTACAAAAGCAAAATCTTCTTTGTAGAACGACTAATCAACAAAATAATGGTTCCAGGACACAAAAGCAAAAAACACTGGAGAACCTCAGGCCACAACACAGGCCAGGCAGCACACGCGTATAAAGTAGTATTCAGCGCACTAAAATTAGTTGAAGAAAAAACAAAAAAGAACCCGTTAGAAGTCCTTGCAAAAGCACTTGAAAACGCCGCTCCAAGAGAAGAAATTGTCACAATAGAATACGGAGGAGCAAGATACCCTAAAGCAGTTGACTGCGCACCACAAAGAAGAATTGACATATGCTTGCGATATTTCGTTCAAGGCGCTTACGCAAAAAGCTTCAACACAAAAGTAAGAATCCACGAAGCATTAGCAGAAGAACTAATCGCTGCCAGCAAACTTGAACAAAAAAGCCACGCCATCTCCAAAAAATTAGAACTTGAAAGACAAGCAGACGCCTCTAGATAAAACAAAACCTCATTCAAGAATATACTCCCAACCAGGTTGCCATGCTTTTCTTTTTCTCCAATCTTCCGCAAATACCCGTTCCCAAGTTTTATGTTTCAAAAGCACCTCAAGAGCCAGTTGTGGAGCTTTATGCGCAACAATGGCGACCTTCTTTCCACCATACTTCTTCTTCAAAAATCCGAGAAAACCACTCACTCGCGCTTTTACATCTTCGTAACTTTCACCTCCCGGAAATCGCTTTGTGATACACTTCTCTTGCAACGGTTCAACAACATTTGAAGGCAGACCATTATACTCTCCATAATTACATTCTCTCAATCTTTTGTCTTTAATTACTTTAGTACCAAAAACCAATTTTGCTGAATGCTCCGCCCGTTTCAAATCCGAACAAAAAACAGCATCAAAAGCAGCGTCTTTGACTTTATTTTTCAAATCGGCTACCTGCCTGACCCCTAGCTCAGAAAGTTCAACATCAGACCATCCTGAAGAAACGTTTTTCTCATTGTCAACAGTGGTTCCATGAACAAAATAAATAATTTTAGTCACCATCATATTATTGAGAAATATAAAGATATAAATATTTTGTTATTATAATGAGGCCAACAAATAAATAATAAAAAAACCTCTTTTGTTCGCCAGCACATATTAGCGCGTGAGCAACATGGATGTTATGTCCGCCAGTTTTAAAAGCAGACCGTTGCTTTACTAAGAATGGTCTGCGATTATTATGAAACCCTCGGCGTTTCAAAAGAAGACAATCAAGACAAAATCAGACACGAATACAGAAAACTTGCAAGAAAATACCATCCTGATGTAAACAAAAGCCCTGAAGCAGAAGCACTCTTCAAGGAGATAGGCGAAGCATACTATTATCTAGGTGATGACGCAAGAAAAGAACAATACGACGCTTCGCGTGAACCAAAAACAACTTCCCCTCAAAACGGAACTATAACAGAGGTAAGCATAACCCTCGCCTCAACAGTCTCTATGATGAGAGCAGAAAGAATGCAAAGATACTGCAACGCACTTCCAACAATACGAAGTTGTCTTGAAAAAACAGTGCAGCGAGGAACAATAATAGAAATAACATCCCACGCAGAAAACTATGCGAAAGGGCTCACAGAATTCAAAGAGCCAAAGATTTTCAACTGCTGGAGAACATGGAAGAAAATAGGCAGCATAACATACTACTACGACGGAATACTTGTAGAACTGTCATCATCCGGAGTCTCAATAAGAGCAAGCATGCTCAGCACTCCAGAACTGCCGTATAATAATGAAACAAAATACAGGTATGCGGAGGACTTAGGTAAGTATAAGGAATGGAAACATAAAACAACACTCAACAACACAGAAGAACTTGAACAAAGATTAACAAAAATAATAAAAGAACTGCTTGATTCTGAACCAAAAACCCAATAAACTTTATATACCGCACGCATAATTTTGCTATCATGAGTATAGACGAGCCATTAACACAAATTAGCTTATTAACAATCAACGGCGTGACTGCTGAACAACCAGAAAACAATTATGACAACAGTAAAGGGATTGAAGTATTATGCGCGATTGCTGCGGCAATTTGTGCGTATAATGGAATACTAACGCACAAAAGAGAAGGCATGAACTCAGCAGCAGAATACTATAGCGGAAGAATTTAATAATCGTATAAAAATAGTAAATTCTTCCTCATATAGCAAACGAAACATATGC
>JACQMV010000016.1 GCA_016203395.1 Candidatus Woesearchaeota archaeon
CCCTGTGAAGGAGACGTCATAACCACTAGACCACGGACCCACAAAACAATAACTAAAACATAAGTATATAAGGATTAACTTTGAATACAGAAAAATGGCATGGCTATTATTTGCAGTGATGCAACCGCTGATAAATGCAATCATAAACCTGTTTGACAAGTATATGCTAAGCAAGCGAATAAAGAATTATTATTCCTACGGAATAATTGTCGGCCTAACAACTGTAACAATCTCGCTAATAATGTGGAGCATAAGCAAGCCGCAAAACACAAACATAATACTAATCGGAATTGCAGCAGGAATGTTCTACGGAACGTGCTACTTCCTGTACTTCCACTTATTCACGAAATCAGAAGCATCAAGAGTAATAGGAATAATCTACGTGTATCCTGCAATAGTCGCCCTGACATCAAGAATACTGCTAAAAGAACAGTTAAGCACGATAAAATACACAGCAATAATACTAACCGTAATAGGAGCAATAATTCTAGGAATGGAAAAGAAAGCAAAATGGGAACTAACACACTCATTCTGGATAGCAGTACTTATTGCGTTGAACGTAGGAATAGTAGACACTATGGACAAATACTTACTGCAACACCTCACGACAGTACAAGTATTCTCAGTTACATATACCGGAGTGGGAACAATGCTACTACTGCCAATGTTAAGCAAAAAAGTAAGAAAAGACATAAAACAAACAATACCCACCATACCAATAATAATACCAATGACAATACTAAGTATGTCAGCAACTGCATTCTTCCTAATGGCAGCACAACAAATACAAGTAGCAATAGTATCAGCAATAGCAACACTGCAGCCAGCACTCGTATTCATTGGCACAATGATACTAAGCAAATTCGCACCGCACGTAATAAAAGAAACACTAAAACCCAAACTAATTGCCTACAAGACAGCAGGAATATTTTTGGTTGTTGCAGGAGCAATAATACTTACTTTATAGCGCTCTTCACACCCATTTGAAAAAAAAGAAACATTCTTATACTAAGTACACTTAAGTACACTTATGGCTGTAAAGACCATAACCATCACAGAAGACGCATACACCCTTCTCGCCACACTTAAAACGGCAGGAGAAAGTTTCAGTGATGTAGTATGCAGAATAGCCGGTAAAAGTTCGTTAAGCAAATTATCAGGAATTCTAAGCAACAAGGAAGCGAATGAACTTGAAACATCAATAAAAAAAATAAGAAAAAATATTGATGCGCGGATAAAGAGAATCGCAGATGAGCTAAAATGATACTAGAAACAAGTTTTCTCATTGACTATATGAAAGGAAAAGAACAAGCAATAAACAAAATGAACGAACTAATCAAAACCAACACACCAATAACTATAGCAACACCAAGCATTTTTGAGCTTTTCTCAGGTCTAGAACAGTCATCAAAACCCATAGTTGAAGCAGAAAAAATAAAACAAGTCCTGCAAGAACAGAGTACTTGGCCACTGAATGAGGAAAGCGCACGCATGGGAGGACAAATTCACGGAAACCTCATAAGCAAATCACAAGAAATAGAGGCAATAGATGCTATGATAGCAGGAATCGCAACGCAACGTAGAGAAACATTATTAACCCGCAACACAAAACATTTTTCACGAGTTCCAGGCATAAAATTAGAAACCTACTAACTTTTTAAGCAACGCTTAACTAACACTATTACAGAAGGGGCTGTAGTCCAACTTGGTTAAGACGCCACGTTCGGGACGTGGTAGTCCCGGTTCAAATCCGGGCAGCCCCACTCAAAATGACAGAAGCATTTATTCCATGGGACAAATCATGGATTATACGAATGGGAATGCTGGACATTCTAAACAGATACGAAGATATTATCCAATTTCTTGATGCACAAGAAAACCTAAGCGACGACATCAAAGCACTCAAAAGAATAGCATCAGGATGGAAAACAGAAAAAGAACTAAACACAGGCGAAAGCGCAACACTATACCGATTTGTACAATTCGCCTGCTGGAAACACAACATAAACAAAAGAATAACAAAACAAGGAACACTAAAAGAAAGAAACATCACAAACAACCCTGAAATAATACACTGGACACAAGACAAACTATTAACCTTAGATTCCGGAACATCACAATGGGCAAGCGCAGCAGTAATATGCGGAGATAACGAAAGAATAAAAAACCCACCATACAAACTACAACTAACATACGATGCAGTAGCCCACTGGAAACAAAAACGAAACAATGGCGAATGCTGGACACCAAAAAAAGACGCAACAATACAAGCACAAGCAAAAGCGTGCTTGGAAATACTAAAAACAGGAAAAACAGAATGGAAACCGCAGCATTCAGAAGACTACTGCTTTGCAAGAGCATTCAACCTAATAACCCCTAAAGAAGCAATACAAAAATGGCCAAGCTTGCAAAACCACGAAAGCAACAGAATACAAGAAATGGAAGAAACACTAAAACAAGCAAACAACAACCAACCAATAACCTCCAAAGACCACAGAGTAATACAGGCAGCGGCAATGAACCTAGCAATGCTAAAACAGCCAGCAAAAATAATGCACCCTGAAAGCGTCAACAAAAGCTGGCCACAATTCTGGACATTCATTGAAAATCTTCCGGATTCTTCGACGAAAAACATATAAAAATTAAAGCCATCAATAAAGAAAAACTCGCAACTATCCCCAGTGCAAGCAGCGAAGTATTACGCCGTAATATGCAGGCGAGTTTTCAAATGTCAAAAACGCCTATTTAAATGGGTGCGCAGTTTTTGAGCACACTCAGAATAAGCACTATAGCGGAAGAATTTAATAAGCATATAAAAATAGTAAATTCTTCCTCATATAACAAACGAAACATATACGAAAATCTACCTCGTTTGCTATAGCATAAAACAACTTAAGAGCCCAAAAAAAAGTAAAACACGTACTAAACCATTAAAAAGTAAAACAACAAATCAACAAAAATGAGAGAAAAACTACATTTTCACCCAGTAGCATCTGCATTAGCAATAACAACAGGAATTCTACACACAATATTCACGATAATCACAGCACTATGGCCGAGATTTGCACTACAAACAGCAAACGACTGGTTTCCAGGCACTGATTTCCAAAACATACTCACAACAAAAATAAACATAGGAAGCTTCATAAGAGGACTTATTGAGATAGTAATAGTCTCATACCTCACAGGAGCAATACTCGCATGGACTTACAACAAGTGTTATGAGCACTGCAAAAAAAGAAAGTGGATATAATGTATGAATACTTATTATGGACTGCCATACTGGGGATAATCTGGCTAGCAGCATTCATAAGCATACCACGATTACGCAAAAAGATATTATTCAGCAGCTTAATCGCACTACCATTTGGCTTTGGAGAATTATACTACATCCCAAACTACTGGAGACCACAAACACTATTCAATCTCGGAACAAAATATCACATAACAATTGAAGCATTCATACTAATGTTTTTCCTAGGAGGAACCGCAGCAGCAATTTACGAAAGCATAACCAAAAAAAGAACACTCACAAAAACATGCAACAACACGTGCAATACCCCATTACTCACAACACTGGCCGCATTACTACTATTAATAAAATCATTCCCAGAAACAAACATCATATACCTAACAATAATCGCATTACTAGCAGGAGGAACAGCTGCATTTTTTATTTACCCTAACCTAAGACAACACATAATAATCGGAGGACTCTTATTTGCATTCTTCTACTGGAGCACACTAACAATCTCTGAAATAATATCTCCATGGATTACAACAACATGGATAATGAAAGACCTCACAGGAATAATGCTCGGCACAGTCCCACTTGAAGAAATACTATTCGGATTTGCTTTCGGAACACTATGGAGCCCATTGTATGAAGAAGCATGCGCAAGCAAAAAAAACAAGGAAAGTACATACTCAAAAATTATAAACAAAACACACAAACCAAGAATATGCGCATAGAAATAGACACAACTAAAGATAGCCACGAAGACATACAAAAAGCAATAAAACTACTACAATCAATAACAGGCAATAATCTCCAAGAAAATGACTTCCAATCAACACAAGAAGCAACAAATGCCTTCACAAGCATGTTTGACACGAACAAAGACCAAACACCAATAATGCAAAACACCCTACAACCAACAGAAAAACCACCGAGAGTTGAAATGTACTAATGATTCACCAAAAATTTATATACCCTAAGCTTAAAAGATACAATATGAAAGCACCACTCTTACTCTTAATACTGCTATTTTCAACAACCACACTCGCCATTGAAGAACGATACAGACCAGAACCAACTGAAACCACAACAGCAACAGCACTAAAACAACTACCGGACCTTATAGTAACCCAGATATTACTCCCAGATGAAATGCCAATAGCAACAACAATAACAGGCATAGACGTAGAAATTGCTAACATAGGCAAAGGAGCTGCAGACGGCTACATAAAAGTAGACATATCAATAGACAGCCCTGAACTGCCATCATGCAAAGTAAGCACCCCACTAGGAGGCGGCTTTGGAAGCCCATTTCTTTCACAATCAGGAAGAGCACTAAGATACATCAAAATACTGCCCGGAGAAAAAATAAAAGTAAGCTCATTCATAGAACAACTAGGCGAGGGCTGGCCATACGCCTGCCAAAGACCACTCACTCAAAACTTCACTATAATCGCAGAAATTAACCCAAAAGGACAAGCAAGCGCACAAGGCAGCTTGAAACCAAGAGGGAGAATCCTTGAAACAGACAGCACAAACAATATACTACAAAAAACAGTATCAATTGTAAGAAAACCAAAAATAAGCGAATACGAACTAACACTAAAACCCGGAGAAACAATGTTCACCATACCTGTAGATGACAAAATATCAGTACACGCATTCAGACAACTCACATCATGCGAAGTTTACGAATACAAAGGAGAAGAAGAAGCACACGGAAGCGACAAACGACTAGACTTAAGCAAGGCCGAACTAGTAAAAATAGAAGATAATATAGAAGCAGGAAGAATATACATAGCAAGCTGCGACTACGCAAGCACAGTAACATTCACAGGAAGCGATTTAGAACCATTTAACAAACGACTAAACCCAAACACACTACACGCAGTCCCAACAAGAGCAGGCATGAGAGGACTAAGAGTATATGAAATATTTGAAGGATGCAGCAACCCACACGGACCAGGACATGATACAGAATTCTTCGCATACATCTCAGGAAGAAGAAACAAAGCAGGACAAATGAGCCCTGAAAAGGTAGTAGCATACACACCAGTAAGCCCTGGGATAGTATACTTAGTCAAATGCGGAGGAAGCTACGGCGGAGTATGGGATCCTACACAAGCAAAACCAATCAAAGGAGCACCTGTCTACATAGGACAAGGATACCACCCATTCAGACCAAGAGCAATGGGAACCGCACCAAGAAGACTAAGCAGAGCAGGAGGCGGACAATTTACTGGCTACACCTACCAATACAAAGCACAAAACGTATACAAAGGAATAGGAGCAAGCTACTAACTGCACTCTTACTTTTGCACTACTAAAACAGGTGACGTGCTGATAAAGCCAGCACGCGATTGCATTAAGTAGTTCTTGAGCATGCTCGGACATTGCTCGTCTCTCAAGAACAATTTCCGACATATCAAAGAAAAGGTTGTTATTTTCCTACAGCTCGGATAGCTCGACTCATGATTTGAAAACATCTTATCCTTATACCCCGCTCTTACTATGTGCTTGCAACAGTTGCAACACCTAATTTGCTGAAGTCAATACCCGCTTCTGGCATGTTAAAACCTAAAAAAAAACAAAAAAAAATTATTCATCAAGAATATCAGCAGCAAGCCAACCACGAATAAAGCCCTGCTCTGCAGCACTCTCAGGAAAATCATCTTCCTCAACAATGCTGTCTTTGTCATACATCCCGTATTCATACCTGTCATAGATATCTTCGCTCATTGTGCCACCTCCCGCGTAACGCGAATCATTTGAGACATGAAAATACCCTCAAAATGACTTGGATGAAGATCCTTTGTCGGTCTAAGGAATGCCATTTTTTATCACCTCAAGAAAGATTATAGAAACAGTCCTAATAAGCGTTAAGCACGAAAGTCCAGTGTCCAGTGACTTTAGACAGCAACAATATTAGAAGACCCAACAGATCTTGGAAGAAAAGACGTGGGAACAGAAACAGGAACAAGACGCCTTCTTTTACATGCACCAATACCCTCACTAATACCTTCTTCAATTAAATTAAGACCAGCAGCATACTCTTTAGTATAAACTCCTTCCGCTTGAAGAGCAGTAACAACACCCTCAATAACCTTGGTCACAGAATAAGACCGACACACATCAACTGCCTTTTCTAAAAACCCTTCCTCATTCTTAGAAGGCAAAGCACGCCCTAACAAATAAGCACGAAAATCCATTTTCAATAAGTCAAAGTCATGTATTTTAACAAAACCTAACAGGTTTCTAAGACCAGATTCTACACCTTGTTCATCATTACGTTTACTTGCTTCAACAACCTTTTCATACAAGCCCTGCATTTGCTGGTATAATCCTATCATACTACCCTCCAGTAGGAGATAGCTTATAAACATTACGGATACATAATAGATATTGTAGAATACTCATGCCTTAACGTCATCAGCAGGCTTTTCATACCTAACAATAGTAGTATTACCCTCTTTACCAGTCACTTTCTCTGCAAAAACAAATTTGTTACTCGCAAGCTTTTCAATACGCCTCTGAAACGTCTTATAAATCCCTTTACCCCCACTCTGCTGATAAAGCTCAAACAACCTGCCAATCTTTTCTCCACTATTGCTTTTAACAACAGAAAGAATCAACTGAGAATCCTCCTCTAAATCATCCTTTTTCTTAGGACTAAAATCAGGAAGAGTAAGCAATGCCTTTTCAGCATGAATAGGCAAAACCTGCCTACTGCTCTGGCTTTCAGCTATCAAACCAGACTGCCTTAACAAATGCAAACCAACACGAATATCAAAGATTTTACTCGCAGCAGTACACACAATCTCAAACGCCTCATCTGAAAAAGAATTCAACACAAACGCATAATCCAAACGATCCTTCAGAATACGCCTTGTTTCATCAGAAGAATATGCCTTAAACTCTATAATTTCAGGCAACAAACGACTCTTAACACGATCCTCAATATCCTGAATCCACTCAGGATCATTCGTAATCAAAATAATACTCTTCTTGAAAACATCATTCAACAAACTGTAAATAAAATCATTATCAACTGCCTTATCCATCTCATCAAAAACAAAAACAGCACCACGCTTATTACACTTCTCCTTAATCAAGTCCAACAACTCCTCAGAACTCTTATTCTGAGTAAAAGAATAACCAAACTGCGAGCACAACTCCGCATAAACCTTGAACGTAGTATTCTTCTGCCAACAATTAACATAAAACATCTCAATCTTCTCCCCAAACTCAGAATCAGCCAAATCACGAAGAACCCACTTAGCAGCTGCTGTTTTTCCAATACCCGGAGCACCAAAAACAAAAGCATTCCTCCCATTCCTATCAATAAGAATCGGCTTTATGCACTCAGCAACCCTTCTTTGCTGAGAATCACGAAAAGGCAACAGCTTCGGAACCCACTCAGGATCAAGAGCGTTCTCATTCTTAAACAAAGATTCTCCTGCCTTAAGCATGTCATCAAACAGCATAAAACAAAGAAAAAACAATTACGTATTAAAAGATTGCTGAAGAAAACAAAAACTGAGATGTTTCGCGAGAAAAAGTGTCAATCGCAACCTTCATTTAATCCTCTCAAAACCAGTGTACTTGTGCAATACCTTAGGAATGTCAATACTGCCATCATTGTTCTGGAAATTCTCAAGAATCGCAACCATCACTCTAGAAGTTGCCAATGCAGTATTGTTAAGCGTATTAGGAAATTCCTTCTCCTGCCCTTTACGATACCTTAAATTCAGGCGAACAGACTGCCAAGAACTGCAATTAGAAGCACTCCCAATCTCAGCATACTTATTCTGCCTTGGAAACCATGCCTCAATATCATACTGTTTTGCATTCTTAATAGACAAGTCTCCAGAACAAATCTCAATAATCCTATAAGGAATACCTAACTTCTTAATCATCTCCTCAGACAAAAGCTGCATTTTCTCAAGCCAATCAAAACTTTCTTCAGGACGACACACAACAACCTGCTCAACCTTGTTAAACTGGTGCATCCTAAAAAGACCTTTAGTATCAACACCGTGAGCACCAATCTCCTTTCTCCAAGCAGAAGATAATCCAACCAACTTTATAGGAAGCTCTGTTTCATCAACCACCTTATCCCAAAAATAAGCCATCAAAGGATGCTCAGCAGTAGCAATAAGAAAAAAATCATTATCAACAGGATACATGACATCCTGAAAATCATTCAAAGGCGTAACAGCAGAATAAGCATCCCTACGCAACAACATAGGCACTTCCATAAAAGTAAAACCCTTAGAACGCATGAAATCAATAGCAAAACGCTGCAAAGAAATATCAAGCAATGCAAGCTCCTCCTTCAAATAATTAAAGCCAGAACCAGCAACCTTAGCAGCAGTATCAAAATCAGCAAGCCCCTTTTTTTCAGCTAACTCACCATGACTAACAATAGCAGGAGCACTAACAGGAGAACCCCACTTTCTAACCTCAGGATTCTGCGAAGAATCCTTCCCCTCAGGCACAGAAGCATGCATTAGATTAGGAAGACGCAAAAGAATATCATTAATCTTTTTCTCAAGCTCTTTCTGAACATCCTCAATAAACGCAATCTTTTTAGGAATATCCTTTGCAGTTTCAAGCAAGCCAGAAACATCTTTACCCTTCTTCTTTTCAGCATTAACCTGCTCAGAAATCTCATTACGCTGCCTTCTAAGCCCATCAGTCTTTTTCTTATGCTCCCTCCAAGAAGCATCTAAGCGTACAACATCATCAACCAAAACAACAAGCTCTGGCTTATGCCGCTTAATACAATCCTTCTTATACAAGTCAGGATTTTCCCGAACATTACGCAATAGTATCATTTCTGCAATACACCTCGGAATAACTAACTAATAATTTGCTGAGACAAGCCGATTTATAAATGTAGCGGGACTGAGAGCTGCTAACCCAATTTCACAGCTGCCAATTGCAGAAGGGTTGATGAAAGAAGAATAGCCCAACCACTCAACTGAAAGCACCAGCAATACTCTGAGCGAACTCAACAAAAAACAGCCAAAACCCTCTAAAAAAGCCGACGTCAACAGTTAAAATCTGAAACCTTTCAGAAGATGCATAAACCCTGCCATTTCTGTCCTTCCATGAGACCTCCAACACCATAAAAGTGCGTTTCCTACCAAGATCACCACCAGAAACAACAAAACTAACTGGCTGATCATCCACCAAACGATCAAACTCAACAACCTGCGAAATTCCAGACCAAGACAAAACAATCTTCACCTGCTCAGGATCAGACACACTTAGCTTATCAAGAACCACCTGCACATCATGACTAGAACGATAGGACGCGGTTTGAGGAAAAGACAAAGAACGCAACGCAATATCAGGAACATCAAGCATTTCAACACTAAAACTAGAAACAGCACTGAAACCTGAAGATTTAACAGTAGCCATAAACTCCTGCAAACCGGGCTGACCAAACTCAAGAGTAATATTTGCAGGGCTAGAAGAAATATTAATACAATTACTCAAACACAATACAGCATTATCAGCCACTTGCTTAAAAGAACACACAACAGCAATACGTTCATATGAATACATAAACTGCTTTGAAGGCAAACAAGAAACAAACTCTTGCTCTGTCTGCTGAGAAAGAACACTCTGCTCCTTCATAATATCACCAAGAGAATAAACAAAACCATCATCTTTCGCATAAATAACCGAACGAGCAGACTCATTATGAGAAGTATACACCATCAAAGGAATTTCATACAAATAACCACTTTTCAACTCAGGAGAAACCTGAACAATCCAAAACTCCCGCTTTTTCTCCCTAGGAGAAAGCAAAATATACTTACTCTTCTCATCAGAAACCAGCTCACGAACATCAGCAAGCTTAAACTCAATAGTCTGAAAAGAATTCCTCAAATTCTCAACATCCAAAACCAACAAACTATACGAACCAGCACCAACACGATTCTTACCAACAGAAAGCCCAATCCTGACAAAAGGAGCATCAGCCACAGCCAACGAAAAAACATCAGCAGAAATCTTCAACGGCTCAAGCGCAAGCTCAACATTCTTCCCACGCCACTGAAATTTAGTGCTAGGATCACCCGCATCCTTAGAAACAAGCATCTTGACATGACCCGGATTAATCCAACCAAACTCACCAAAAGTCACATCAAAAGGAACCCACCCACTATCAGGAAAAAAAACCTCAGCCCAAGCATGACCACCCCAACCACCGGGAAATAAAGGACTGTCAGTAAAAGCAACACCAGAAACAAAACGAGCAGGAACACCCAAAGAACGAAGAATAGCAACAAACAACGTAGTCAATTCAGCGCAAACCCCCTCACGCGACGCAATAACCCAAGAAGCACTCTTAGAAACAGGCAAATCCAAAGTAGACAAATTATAACGAACATTCTCTCTCACCCACACACCAACCTTACTCACTAAACTCCACAAATCCTTCTCACCACGAGCCAAATTTCCTGCAAGAGTCCTAACAACCGGGCTATCACTGTCAATCAACTCAGTCGGCTCAAGAAAAATCTTTGCAGAAGAAGGAATCTTAAGCTCATCAATCGGAAAACCAACCTTTGAAAAAATCCCGAAGTTAGAAAAAACCTCAACCCTAGATGAAACACCATACACGAACTCTTTATTGACAGGAGCATCCCACCTCCACCTTATCTTATCAGTCATAACCTGTGCAGGAACACTCGTTGACAAACCCTGAACTCTCTGACCAACATCATTCTTAGGAAAAAAATCCATATCAACAACCAAATAATCCAAACTATCATAAGGAGTTTTAGAACGAGCAACAACAAGCCCTGAAACATTAACATCAATAACCGCACTGCTCCGAGTATAAATATCATCAACAGCCATAACAGAAACAGACAACAACACAAACAGCATAATCCAGCGCATAATACCAAATTAACACACGAATATAAAAATGCTATGAAAGATAACCGAGTTGAGTGAAAGCTATCACGCCACGACAACAGCATAATTCCGCACCCTTTTTAAACTTCAGGAGTTATTATCCTATCATTGCCACCGTGGCACAACCTGGTACTGCGCAAGGTTGCTAACCTTGTTTCCTGTTAAAGGATTTCCCGGTTCAAATCCGGGCGGTGGCGTACTTATAAAAAAAACGTATGAAAACTACGTATTTTGCAATCAAAACTCGCTTGCTTCTCTTACTAAATCATCTGCAGGATGCTCGCCCAACACTATCAATGTCTTTCCTTTATCACAATACGGACACTTTAATGGCTCTTCCTTTCTTGAGAACTTGAACTTACAATTCCTACACTGAAAGCTTATCTTGTCCATACCATTATTGAGCCAGATGTAATATTTATTTCTTTCTATTTACAGCGGATAAGAACAGTTTAACAACCGTCCGAGAAAAAAAAAATAGCGGGGGTTGTCTTCAAAGCCCTAAAGGTCTTTGAAATCCCAAACTAAGAACGGTTTAACAACCGTCCGAGAAAAAAAAATAGCGGGGGTTGGATTTGAACCAACGA
>JACQMV010000025.1 GCA_016203395.1 Candidatus Woesearchaeota archaeon
GGTATATATATATATATATCGTGCTATTCTCAAAGTGTTATTATGCGATGGTTCGGTTCTTTCAGGGAAGTTGTTTTTAATCTAGAGTTAAAGCTTCCTGAGCAATCAGAACCAAAAACTGCTGAAAAAGATATTGCTTTTATTAATGATTTTTTTAGTAGGCATCTTGGGCTTAGAGTAACTCATTATTATCACGCTAATCCTTCTGATAGTGGGATTGACGGGGTGTGTTGTAATGCTGATGTTCGTACGTTCAGAAAATATTTTGGGCGCATAAGTCCGGGTATTACTTTATTGTTTTTCGGTTTATTGCCATTGGATTGTTATGCTACATGGTACCAGACAGGAGATTTTACTGTTCCTGAAGAATTGGGTGAAATGGTTAAAGGTGTGCACCTGTCAAGACCTGCTACTGGGTCATTCTCTCCTTTGCACGTGTGGAAGCCATTCGGAGCAAAGAGATATTTAAGGGATAATTACAGATAATTTTTCTTTTGCTAGCTGATAATTATTCAATTAAGCTATGTATTAGTTATTTTGCGTTTCTTTCAGAATTCGTAGTCACCACTTGAACGTATTTTCCTTTTGTGGTTCTGGCGATTTCTTCAAACTGTTGTTTTTGCCACTCCATTTCATCTTTACGAATGTGTCTTGCTTGTATTATGTTTATTGGGATTTCGCTGAACAATTCAGGAGGGTGCCTGTTTGTTTTTTCAAAATCCTTTTTCCAGGCGTATGATTGCTTATTGCATTCAACAGCAAAATCAAATAAGTCGCTCGGCATAGCAGTATTTCCTGTTATCAGGAAGATTTCAGGAGATTGCAGTGATTTAGCAACTCGTAAGCCCTGTTCTAGCCATAAGTAGGGTCTTTGTGAAATCATTAGTGTGCGGCTATATCTTCCGATTGCTTTATTCCAGCGTTTGACACGGTCAGCTGCATTTTCATCTTTTTCAAAAGGCATCATATACTGGATCGTGCCCTCTGTGTGGCCTGCAAAAATATGATAGTCCCTGAACTGTGGGTTTCTAAGCGCGTCTTGAATGGCTGGCATGGCGACACCCATATAGCCCGGTTGTTGTCTAATCATGTCTGACCAGTCAATTATTATTATTGCTGTTTGTGAGCTGGCAATGCTCGGAGTAATCAGCCGTGAGCTTAAATCAGTTTGTCTGGTGTTGTTTTGTGGCAGTGGTGGAATCTGCTCTTTTCTTTTTTGGACTTCTTCTTGCATGGTTTTTGTGATGTCTGTGTTTCCTTGCGCGTTGTTTTTCCTGTCTTGTTCTTTTAAGTGAGATTCTAGTGTTTTCAGAAATCCTGAGGTTCTTTCTTGTGCTGGCTCTGCTAAGCAGGTTGGTATTCCTACTCCAACAGAAGCTATTAGTAAATACTCTGGTACTTTCATGTGTAGAAAAAATGCACTTTACTATATAAATCTTTCTCTTTTAACTACTATTGGATAACTACGATATTTTGATTTTAGTCATAACGTTATGATTAAACCATACTTTTATATATAAGTGGCTTCTGGTATAGTTATTACGCTACTGGAGGAAGCATGGCTGATGAGAGGAAGACGTACCTGATTATCAGATTATTCATACTTCAGTCATTGCTTCAGAAGGAGAAGAGTGTCAACAATATTGCGCATGACACCGGCATTAATTGGCGTACTGTTGACAAACATCTTGATTATTTGTTAGAGCAGGGTTTGGTTTCTAAGTTCTATTTTGCAGAACAACTAAAGATTTACTCTATTACTGAATTAGGAAGGCATGCTATTTCCAGGCAGACATTGCAGGAGGTGCTGGCGTGAACGTTCTTATGTTTGGGTGGGAGTTTCCGCCGTATAAGACAGGTGGTTTAGGCACTGCTTGTTATGGCTTGACTAAAGGGCTTTCTCAGCAGGGTATTGATGTTACTTTTGTTGTTCCTTTTGATTCTGAAGACGTTTCACCTGCTTTTGTGAAGTTAGTGGGTGTTAAAATGTTAGGTGTTAAGAGCTTGCTTTCTCCTTATCAGACTGGAAAACAGTATTGTTCTGTCAAAAATAAGCGTAGTGTGTATGGTTGCGATTTGTTTGCTGAGGTTGACAGGTATGCAGTGGAAGCATCTAAATTGATGAATTCTTCGTTTGATGTGATTCACGCTCATGATTGGATGACTTATCGGGCTGGGATTCTTGCAAAGAAGAGGTTCAAGAAGCCGTTTATAGCGCACATTCATGCTACTGAGTATGACCGAACAGCAGGCCATCCTGATTTGCTGATTGTAGAACGGGAGGCAGAAGGTCTAAGATGTGCTGATTTTGTTGTTGCCAATAGTTATCGTTTGAAAGAGGAAGTGATGCGGTTTTACAATATTCCTGGCAGGAAGATTGTTGTTGTCCACTGGGCTATTGATCATGATGATCCTGCTAGTAATGTTGTGCATGTTCCCGGTTGGAAGGAAAAGACTGTTTTGTTTCTTGGGCGGATTACTGTTCAGAAGGGTCCTGATTATTTTGTTGAGCTTGCTTCAAAAGTTCTTAATTATTGTAATAATGTTCGTTTTGTGATGGCTGGTTCTGGTGACATGTTACCTTCTGTTATTTCTAAATCCATTGAGTGCGGACTTTCTGACAAGATGGTTTTTACTGGTTTACTTGCTGGAGGGGACGTGCATAAAGCATTCAGCATGGCTGACTTATTTGTTATGCCTTCTGTTTCAGAACCATTTGGTTTAGTTGCTTTGGAGTCAATAAAGAATGGCACTCCTTGTATTATTAGCAAGCAGTCCGGGGTTAGTGAGGTGTTGCATCACTGTTTCAAGGTGGACTTCTGGGACGTTGATAAAATGGCTAACATAATTATCTCTGCTTTGAGCAATAAAGAGGTTCTTGATGAGATGCGTGCAAGAAGTTTTGAGGAGGTTGAGCGGATGACTCTTGATATTCCGGCCAAAAAGATAATAAACCTGTACAACAAGGTGGTTTCAGGATGAGGGCTTGTTTGTATTTTCAGGTGCATCAACCGTTTCGTATTAAAAAGAATTATTCTGTTTTTGATATTGGCAAGAATAATGATTATTTTGATGAGCAGTTAAATGCTTCACTGCTGCAAAAGGTAGCTTCCAAATCTTATATTCCTGCTAATGCGTTGTTGCTTAAATTGTTGCAAAAGCACGAGGAGCTAAAGCTTAGTTTTTCTATTACCGGAACAGCTCTTGATCAGTTTATGATGTTTTGTCCAGAGGTTTTGCATGGTTTTCAGGCATTGTGTGATACTGGCCGTGTTGAGTTTCTGAATGAAACGTATTATCATAGTCTTGCTTTTCTTTTTGATAGGCAGGAGTTTGATGAGCAGGTTGAGATGCATTCAAGATGTATTAAAAAGTTGTTTGGTCAGAAGCCGAAGGTTTTTCGCAATACTGAGCTGATTTATAACAATTCTTTGGCTGAGCATGTTAAAAAGATGGGTTTCAAAGCTGTGCTTTCAGAGGGTGCTGAAAAAGTGCTTGGCTGGCGTTCGCCTAATTTTGTTTATGCTAGTCCTTCAGGCATTTCGTTGCTTATGAAGAATTACAAATTAAGTGACGATATTGCTTTCAGGTTTTCTGATAAAAAATGGTCTGAGTATCCTTTGAGTTCTGAAAAGTTCGCTAACTGGGTTTGCAATGCGGGCGGAGATCTTGTGAATCTTTTTCTGGATTATGAGACTTTTGGCGAGCACCAGTGGGCTGAATCAGGAATTTTTAGGTTTTTGGAAAAACTACCTAAGGAACTGATTAAAAATAAGGTTTCTTTTGTTACTCCTAGTGAGCTTATTTCGCTTCCTGCTAAAGATGTTGTTGATGTTCCGAATTTCGTGAGCTGGGCAGATGTGGAGCGCGATCTTTCTGCGTGGATGGGGAATAAAATGCAGCAGGCAGCTTTGGCAAAATTATACGCACTTAAGCAACACGTTCCAAAAGAAAGTATTGGTGACTGGAGAATGTTGAGCACGAGTGATCACTTTTATTATATGTGCACTAAGTGGTTTGCTGATGGCGATGTTCATAAGTATTTTAATCCTTACGATAGTCCTTATGATTGTTTTATCTCTTTTATGAATGCGATGAATGATCTTGCTTTGCGTGCAAAGGTTTCTGAACTCGGCTCTAAAACAACTGAGCAGTGGGTGAGAGTGTGAGTATTCTTGATTTTATTGTGCGGGCTTTTCAAATACCGCATCATGATGCTGATTTTGTTGAGCGCATTAAGAATCACGCACGTATTACAAAGAATTTAAATAGGCATTCAGCTGAAAATCAGAAAGAAGAGGTGAAAATGGCAAAAAAAGCAGGCGTAGAGCATGGTTCTAATTTAGTGCGCTCTAAAATAGAGCATCCCGGGCCAGTTTGTCCTTCAGATGTTGTTATGAATGTTAAAAAAAGAATTCTTGGCCGTGCTCCTGAGGAGCATACCTTTGTTCTTCATGATGGTCGTAAGCTCAAAACTGTTTACGAGCTTATTGACGAGCTTGAAACAATGAGTGATAATTCGTTTAAAGAATATGTTAATGATATGAAAAACGATTTTTCCACTTGGATTAAGGATGTTTTTGATGAAAAAGGTCTTGCTGCTCAGTTAGAAAGAATGCATGATAGGATAGAAGCTCAAAGATTGCTGCTTAAGCACGTTGTTCGTGAACTTAATGAGCTTGTGAAGAAGAAATAGCTCGCATATTCTGGAAAGAGTATTTCTTCTTTAATCTTAGTTCTACTTTGAATGGTAGCCAGGTATGCCCGCTTGTTCTTCTGATGGCTTCCCATCCAATATAAATGTCGCCTACACAGCTTTCTTCTGTATTGTAAATATGTATGTTTGTATCGCATAATTTCAGTTCCGGGTTTAGAATGTTAAAGCATTTTGCCAGGTACGTGATTTGTGTTCTTGCTTCTTCTTTTGTTGGTTGCGCTGTGGTCCTTATTGATAGTCCTCTTGAGCGTTCGTATTTGCTTTTCGTAACAGTCCATACAGTGCATAAATCTCTTAAGTATCTTCTTGCGAGAAGTTGGCTTCTGTAATTCATTCTGTTGTGATTTTCAATCAATCTTATTAAATAAGTCGGAATGCTCGTTCCGTTGGCTGCTTTTGTGTTTCTTTTTATTCTTGGTTGATGGATGTCTTTATAGAATCCCATTGTTGCTAATAGCCGGGCGTATTGTGCTCCGTTTTTGCCTAGTGAAATATACCCGTTTTGTTTTGTAAATTCCAGTCCGAGTTCTTTTTTCCATGCATTCAGCAGCAACAGATTTTCTTCCCAATCCGCGTTTATGTGCGCAATTGTTGGACTGGGTGTTACGTGCATGGTTCCTGTAAAGTAAATATAAAGTCCCAGGAGATTCACGTATTTTAGTTTTGGGTTTCCATAAGTAAGTGGGAATATTCTATGACTCTCTAATATTTCTAGTGCTTTTTGTCCATATTCTTGTCTTTCATACGTCTCGAAAATTTCTTTTCTTGTTACTATTTCCTCGAGAGTTATGTCCAGCATTGCTTTATTTTTCTTTTTCAGTTTAAAAACATCTCTGAATACAATGCTTATGTTATCATTAAAAGGTGACTTTTAACTTGTTCTTTACTTCTCCACCTTCCTGCAACAGTGGCACAACAAATTGTATTACTCAAGACAAATAAACAGTTGAGCACATTAAAGTTCACAATCAGAGCACAATGGCTGCTGATAAATTATGTGCTCATTTAAGGTAAGAATTAGCAAGGCGGCTGATAAATTATGATCTCATTTAAGATAAGAGTTAGCAAGGGTTGCAAGGCAAATGCAAAATCATGTAAGGTGTGTTCTAGAAGTTGCAAATAACTAATTGTCCGGCTAGCGTATTTTTAGCAAGGTGGCTTTGGAAACATAACTGTCGTCTCGCTACAGTAGCGAAACATTTAAATAGTCTGCGTGCTTATTTTTCTTATCGGGGTGTTATGGAGCCATTACAATTATTAACAGGATTGCAGCATTCAACAGGATTGATTAGTGCAGCACCAGTTGTAAAAACTGGCTATCATCGTGCTTGGATTAGGGATACTGTGTATGCTACTTTCGGGCTTGAAAAAGCGAGTTGTATTGGCGCTGCTGTTCGTGCTTTGCGTGCGCTCCTTGATGTTCTTCATAAGCATCGTTATAAGATTAAGTGGATGGTTCTTCAGCCAATTCCTAAGCATTCTTACAGATACATTCACGCCCGTTATGAGCCATTGACAGGAGAGGAAATTCATGAAGAATGGGGCAACAAGCAGAATGATGCTATTGGCGCATTATTGTTCAGAATAGGTGAGCTTGAAGAAAAAGGAATCAGAGTTCTTCGCACGCCTGATGATGTTGGCTTAATACAAGATTTGGTTTTTTATCTTGAAGCAATAGAGTATTGGAAGGATTCAGATAATGGTATGTGGGAGGAAAAGGAGGAAGTGCACGCTTCCAGTATCGGTGCCTGTGTTGCAGGTTTACAAAAAGTTTCACAGATTGTTGTTGTTTCAAAAGAATTGATTGAGAAAGGAAGGGCATCATTGAAAAAACTACTGCCAAGAGAGTCTGTCACAAAAGAGACAGATATGGCTTTGCTTAGTTTGATTTATCCTTATAATGTTGTTGATGAACAGATGAAACAGGTTATTTTGTATAATGTGGAAACTCTTCTTGTGAGAGAGAAAGGAGTTATTCGTTACCCTGGTGATTTGTATTATAATAATGGTGCGGAGGCAGAGTGGACTCTCGGTTTTCCTTGGTTGGCAATTATTTACAAGGACGTTTCTAACAAATACGTCTTTTATTTGCATAAAGCCCGTTCTGCAATAAATATGAAAGGAGAGCTTCCTGAGCTGTATTACTCAAATTCATTTATTCATAATGAAAACTCTCCGTTGGCATGGGCTCAGAGTTTGTACTTAGTAGCAATTGCGAAAAATCACTGTTTTTGCTGAAAATTTCCTCAATGGGCTCATATTTATCTCCTTTGTTGTTAAGACGTAGCTTGAGTAATGTGTGTCCTACAGGTTTGCAAGGTCTTGCTAAAACAGGATTACATTAAGCGGTTCTTGAGCATACTAGAAAATTGCTCGTCCGTCAAGAGAAATTTCCGACATGTCAAAACGTTACTGATTCAGACAGGTTTGCACATGCTGGGGTTTTTGACATTGCCTGCTTTTTACCGTCATTAATTTAAACAACGCGTTCTTAGTAGGTATGATGAAGCAGCTTTGTTTTGCTTTAGTTTTATTAGCAGTTGCTACTGTGACGATAGCTCAAGAACCGATTATTTCTGATGTAAGTATAAATTTTGTTGCTTTTCCTGACATGTCTGTTTTCCAGAATATTACTTTTTCTTTCTCTAATCCGTTCTTTGACAACCAGTTGGAGTATGTGCTTCTTTATCCTCCTAGAGACGTAGTGGTTATGGCAGATGGGCGTAGCATTCCTTTTGGAGTGAAGGAGGATAAGATAATAATATTTCTCAACCAGAGTATAACCAGATTATTCATGTCTTTTTTTGCAGATGATGTTATTTTTCAAAACAATGATGTGAATCACTTTTTTAGTGAAGTGGAGATTTCTGATGCAGGCAAAGTAAATGCCAAGTTCTTTTTGCCTGTGGGTTATACCTTGCACGATACACCCAGTCCTGCTCCTACTTTGTTGTCGTCAGATGGCCGTAGGATAATTGTGGCGTGGGAGTTAAGCCCGGGTCCGGGTTATTTTTCTGTTAAGTATTCTTCTTCTCGTTCATTTAATGCTTGGTTGGTAATTGCAATGTGTTTGCTGGTAATTGTTGTTCTTTTGCTATATTTCTATTTTGTTAAGGTAAAAAAGGCATTATTGCACGGTTTCAGTGAGGACGAACAGAGAACCATTATTTATGTCAAGCATCACAAGATAGTTTATCAGAAACAATTGCAACAGGAATTGGGGTTTTCTAAAGCCAAGGCAACGCGAGTAATAAAAAAGCTTGAAGAAAAGGGTTTAATACGTAAGGAAGAGTTAGGTAGGGCTAATAAGATTCATTCTTTGTGATTGTTTCACATAGTTTCACGAACATATTTTGAACATGAAACGATAATAAGGGGGTTAGTTTGGAGGTGATTTAAATGAAAACAAGTAAAAGTCGGTTGTTGGCAATGGGGATGCTATATCTGATAATGGCAATCCCTTATGCAGTGGCTTTGGAGAGCTCAGCAGACAGCGAAGCTGTGAGCGTAACCAAGCTGCGTTTTAGAAAGTTTGGAGAGGCAGTGCAGGACTTGTTTTTTAGCGTACGACTCGCGCTGACATTTAGTGATGAGTCCAGGTTGTCCTTGCTGGAAAATCGGAATAGTGTTTTACAGGAAAGACAAAGTGCGTGGGTTAAGTCAAAGCAGGCAACAATGGCACAATTTAAGGCAGGTAATCTTAGTGTAGAGCAAAAGCAAAAAATTCTGGCATCTATCCAAGCAGAGCATCAGGGTATAATAAAGGAGCATGTTGAATTGATGGGTGATGTGGCAGATATTGAAGTTAAGGCAAAAGCAAAACAAGAGGGCGATACTGCAAAAAGAGCAAAAGCAGTTGCGCAGGCTTTCGGTAAGTCTCAGCTGCGGTTAGGACTAAATATTGGCAGTATCAGCATTAAAGAGAAGGATGATGACGAAACCGAGTTTGAGTTTGAGGAAGAATTAGAGGTTGAGCAGAATGAGCGCAAAGTAATTACTGAAGCAGAGGCAAAGGAGATTGTGCGTGCCGAAATGGATGTGACGCCAGTAGATGTTCGTTTAGAAACAAGAAATGGTGAAACATTCTATGTGGTGACAGGTACAGAAGCTAAAACCAGTGGAAGTGCAACCTTAACTAAGGAGTATGAAGTGTGGGTGAGCAATATAGGCATCATCACTGCTGTTGATTTTGACATCAGTGTGCATGCAGAGGCAATCCCTGGCGTGAAAATCAGCGAAGAGTCTGAAGAAACAGCTGAGGCTGAAGCCGACTTTGAAGAAGAGTCTGAGGTAGGTGCACGCGCAGAATTTAAATCAAAAGGTAAAGTTAAGGTATCTTTACCGTAAGCTTTTTATTTTTTTAATTTTTTCAATAGTGGCAAAGATGACAAATAAGCAACTGGTAACAATCATCGTGTTTCTCTTACTGGTCATGCCGTCTTATGCGTATACGCTTGGCACTCAAACATTTCCTGATAAATCTTCAACTTCTGGCTCTTTACCAAAAGCTTCTTTTTGGCAATGGGTGAAAGAACATTTGTCTCCTTTATTTAGTGCTTCTGAAAAGCCAAAGATGGCAGACACTGCTGATACGCATATTATAGAGCCAAAATTGGCGTCTAATAAGCAATCCGTAGAGGTCATTACTTCCGCAAGCATGAAAAAAACACTGCCTGCTGTTGTTGAACAAAAAGATGGTTCAGTGAAAGTAAATTCAAAAAATGATGTAAAGACGCCCAAGAGTGCTGCTTTAGAGAGTATTGATAGTCCTCAATCAGGCAGCATTGCAAAAACCGTGAAAGCACAAGCCAGAGAAGCTGATGGAGAAACGTTGAAAGACAACAAAAAAGAAATTGCAAAAGTCAAAGAATTAGTTAAAGAATCTGAAACTATCGTTCAGAAAATTGATAATGGTCTTGCCAGAAAACAAAAAAATTCACCTGCTCTACCCTCTATCGTGCAATGACCTTTTTATTGTAAACTCCCGACTGTTGTCTATAATGCCCTCTCCCTTGGAGCGGTTGGGATTTTTATTTTGTCAACAAGGTTATCAGTGTTACTGAAGAAATGCATAATCTGTTTATACAACCTTTAGACTATTTGTGTGGTGGTACTACGAAAGGAGAGTATGGGCTTATAGCAGATACTGGAACAATCGGAGGTCGCGAGGCGTAATTGTCTCTGAATGCATCAAATACATTTACAGCACGATTGAGCAGTTCTTGCTTTAAGCAGAGCTCATCACATAACATCATAGTGCGATAGCCAATGTCATATAGCCATCCTAGATGAGCAAGGTCTGCTAAGGAAGGCACTGGTGAATTAATCACTGATAACAAAAGTCTTGAGCCAACAGCTGCATCCGAGTCCTTTTTTATGATAAGCCGTATCGCATTGAGAACTTCGTGTGGTTTGTCTACTTCTACAAACAGGTCTCCGCAAGCAGCCATCAGCCCAAGATTGTCTTGTTTTTTGTATTTGTTCTGCACAAAATCAAGACCTTGTTTGTTCTCTATCTTTGCAACAATCTCAGAATTTCCTACAAAATCACGGAACTCATCAATATCCTTTTGAGATTCCACGTACGAAAGAAAGTATTTGTTAAACCCTGCTGCTTTCGCCTTTTCTATTTTTTCAATCTCATAATCTAAAAATGTAGGCCCGCTAACCTTAAGTTGTGGGTGCCGTATATGCAGGGATTCTCCTTCGTACACCATGTATTCAGGACCTCCTTCAAATACTAAATGTCGTCCATTTGCAGATAACAATCTTGCGTAATCAGCACCTGCCTTGAATAGCACAGTAGTTGGTGTTGGGACCTCAATAGGATGATTCAGCATAATTTCCAGATGGTCTTTGTTTGGTATAACCTCAGTTACTCGCAACTGGCGGCCTTTAATATCAAAATACAACGGCACTGCCCCGTTGATTGCTCTGGCAGTCTTTAGCTCATCATCTAATTCTTTTCCCTTAACCATTGCACTATTCAACCGGATATATGCTATCCGGTTGTCAGTTGCAAAGACTTTAAAGTGTGGAAAGGTCGGCCACAAAGTCACAGCAAGTTGTAATGGTTTCATAGCAGGGATTTGCTCTCGCTAGAGCATCCTTTCCTCCTTGTTACTGAAGCACCTGATGGTAGCTTCTTCCTTGATGCTGCAGGTAGTTTGTGAATTGACTCTAAAGACTTCATCACTGTTTTCACCTGCTCAGGTGTCTGACGGCCAGTCAGTTCACCGATGAAATAATCCACTCTGTTTGTTTCTCTGGCAAAAATGCCGAAGATTACATCAACAACTCTGCCAGCTTCAGGAAGGTCGCATACTCTGTCTGCACCAAAATATTCTTCCCACTGTTCTTGAATTTCCCTGTCCTCTTCGCTACGACGGTCACCGCTTGAAGAACCGTAGGATTTCCTGATTGCATAGCAGGAATATTTGCTCTTGAGTTCTTCAAACGCTTCCTTGCTGGACATTCTTTGAGAAATGTCTGTTTTTGCCCATGTTTTTGCTTGCGAGCTATCAACAAAGTCATATATCCCTTCATCGCAGATATAGATTAAGATTGGTTTTGTTGCGTTAGGCATTTTCACGTTCCTTGCGAAGTAGAGTGCTCCAAGCTCGTAACTCTCCCGTGCGCCGCCCCCACCGTTGCCTTCAATGATGAGTGCTTCAAGACATTTCTTCATGTCTGTTCCTTTGGCAAATCGTTGCACTTGTAATGGGTACTTATCTGAATGTGCATCACCTACTGCTGCAAAGCATATCTCCATATCTTTGCCTAGATATTCTTTGCCTTCAAGATCCAAGTAAGGTAGTTTGCTGAATATTGTTGCAGGCCACTCGTCCATAGATCCAGTGACATCAACCAGAATAACTACCGGAACACTGCTATCTGTCTTTAGTGAGGTAGGTGCGCACTTCGTCGCGCTTACTCCTGAAGTTCTTGCGTTGTCATAACTTCGTCCGGCATGCACATCATATGCGCGCCTGGCGCTTCTGAAATCGTGGCCTTTCCACGGACCGGGGTCATAATCTCCTGCTTCTGACATTTTTTGTTACCTCCTCAAGCCCTTCAATTGGTTTCATGTCTGAACTCGCTCTGCCAAACAAATTCAGGCGCAATCTCTGTATTGTATCGCACAAGTCTTCCTTGTGCCAGCTGGGTCTTGAAAGAACGTTATACACGAGTAAGCGCTTGATGAAATCACAAAGTTCGTCATTAACTCCAGAAGGGACTCTGCGTGTGGCGACATCACCGCCTAGCGCATAAATCATAGTCATGGCTAGTGAGTAGAAGTCTGATTCAGGAACTATTACTCCTCCTCTCTCTTGTTCAGGAGAAGCAAAGAACGGGGTGTATCCGTGGTTCTCAGAATCAGCAGAAGGTCTGATTGCTGACAATCCATAATCTACAATCACTACCATATGCGTTTGAGGTTGCACAATGATATTTTGCGGTTTCACATCACCGTGGACAACGCCATTGTAGTGCAAATATTTCAAAGCATTAAGCACGCGCTCTGTTATCCAGCACACGTGTTCTGGATCGAGTTTGCCGACCTTGTCAATAACTTGTTCAAGTGTTGGTCCTGGAACATAACTCATAACCAATGCAATGCTGCCATCATCAAGCTTCAGAACGTCACGCATGGTAGGAATGCTGAAATGACGAAGGTCCCAGATTGCACTTGCTTCTTTGAGAAGGATTTCCTCATCTTGTGGGCTAACATAGTGCGCGTGTTTTATACACACTGGTGCTCCTAGATGAATTTGTTCTCCTTTGTAAGTTTTTCCAAAGCCCCCTTGGGCAATAAGCTCCAGAACGCGATAGTTTCCGATTACTTTGCCACTAACGTCCTCTCGTTTGTGGTCATATCTTTTTCTCTTTTCTGCATCCAGAAGAATGTCTCTTGCTTCATTAATTCTTTGGGCAATCTTACTATCTCCTCCATTATCAGGATGATACTCTTTCATCAATGCCTTGTATGCTGCTGTGATAACTGATGTCCGCGCTCTGGGACTTATTTCCAGGGTTTCGTAGTAGTTATCCATGATAAACACTACGCCTGAAAGAAATATATACATTATGGCTATAGAAACGTTCATGTATATACAGTACATACAAAGATTATTATAATAGGTTATACATGTAAGCAGTAATATGGAAGAGAGGACAATAGTAAAATCCGGGCTGGCATCTCACACGATAACTATCCCTAAGAACTGGCTGCAAAGAAATCATCTCAAAAAGGGAAGCAAAGTATACTGCACAGAAGAGGAATCATCTCTTCGTATATTCCCGACAAAGGTAGAACATTTGCGTGAGGAAGATCAGGCAATTAACATTGATGATGCTATAGATATACAACGACAAATAGTTGCAGCATACTTAACTAATCACAATGAGATACGAATTTTCGGAAAGACGCTTTCAGAGAAACTTACAAAGGTAAAGGAATTCGTAACTAAACTTGCAGGTCTGGAAATACTAGAGGAGACAGGCAATCACTTGATTCTGAAGGACTACATAGATATAGATGAGATAAATCTATGGAATCTGCTTAAGCGAATGGATATTATAATCCGCTCTATGATGTCAGATACCCGGAGTTGTTTAGAGAAAACAAATCCTCAGCTCGCGTCTGTTGTATATGCGCGCGATTTAGAGCTGAATAAGTTAGCATTCCTTGTTTATAAGAATCTCAATTATCTTGCAATGCATCCTGATCAGGCAGCACTTCAGCAGGTGAAGCCCCATAACTTAATGCACTTATGGGAAATGAATAATCATTTAGAGAAGATAGGCGATGAAGTGAAACGATTAGTTATAAGTAGTGGAGATTTACCTCCTAAGAACGCAGAAAGCATAAAAGAGCTCTTTGAGTTTGCAGAAAACTTCTATAGAAAAATCATGGACGCCTTCCGCACAAAAAATCAGCGGGTTGCAGACGAAGCAAGCAACCAGAGATACCGTGTGCTGGACATGTGCGCAAAATATCTTGAAACTGCAAGAGCAATCAAAGGCAGGCATCTTGTTGCAAGAATCCCCTACATCATATCTCACACCAACGACATTTCGCGCACTATGCAATACATCACCTAGTTCTCTGAGCTAGTGTGCAATACAGTAACGAGAAGCAAAGATAGAAGAGGCGACAATGTCGCAGAAACATTTACCTGTAGTCAAGCGTGTGCATCCATGCTATTGTAACTTTTTCCAAAAATTGCTTTATTTCAGCTACCTTTCTTGGATTCAGAGAAATGTGCTCGTCCGAACCTTTGCCTGTCTTTTTAGAGAGCAAGAATATCCATTCATTGTTTGTTAGTTCTTTCAATGTTTTGTCAAGTATTTTCTGTCCTCTGTGCGTATTTTTGTAATGCTCCGGAATACCTTTTTTAATGAAATCTAGCGGAGTGTGTTTTCCTCCCCACATATTAGCACGAACTAACTTCTGCAGGATAATCGCATTTAGAACATTTGTTTCGTCCACGTTAAAGATTAAGTTAGTCGTGCTTATAATTGTTGCCTTCTATATTTGTACATTGATGTATAATTACGAAAGATTTAAATATTAAGATGGGATTATAACGAATATGTCTGAGGAATCAATATTTTTACAATATGTTGGCGACAGTCCAAGAATGAAAATACTGCAATACCTAATAGAAGGAAGAAATTTTGATTATACTTTAACAGACATCCTTAATGCCGGAGTAAGCTGGGGTACTGTGAATACGTTAATACCACTGCTTCTGAAACTCGGCATAATAATAAAAACTCGAAAGATTGGCCGAGCAACATTGTATAAAATCAACCAGCAAAACCCTGTAAGCGGGCAACTGATTGCACTATATGATGGGCTGATTCTGCAAAAGCTCGATGAAATGACAGAAAAAGTTGAGATTGCTGCTTAATCCTCTTTAGATGCATATTCAGAAGGAGCAATCATTCTGTACAAGTTAGCAAGAATTATTTTGGCCATCCCAAAATACCCCTTGAATCAAAGACAGGCACGTTAATCTTTTGTGAGATGATGTCCATATCAAGTTCACGGGTAAACTCTCTTTATGTTCTTTCTGGTGGGGCGCAGGAAAAATCTATGCATGTCCGTTTCCATTGGTTATTTTATGAATATCGCGTCTGGAATATCCTTAAAATCAGAATCTCCACTTACTGCTTTTGCATTGTGCATCTGTGCTGTTGTGAGGTTGATAGCATCTGCCAGACTTGCATTTGGATGTTTCTTTCGCATTTCTGCTTTTACTTCAGGTGCTTTGAGTATTATTTCTTCTGTCAGGTTTAAGATTGTTGCGCTGCTCTTGATGTGTTCTAAGGCAGTATCAAATGGTATGCCGTCTCTGTAAAATTTGTCTGCCAGTTCTGCAATAGTGTGCTGAGTAACTGCTACTCGCTTGTTTTGTATAAGTTTTGCAATGCGTGTTCCTTTTTGTGTTCCTCTAAAAAGTTCTACCCACGCCCAACTATCCATAACAAAGTCAAAGTTCATTAAATGTGCCCTCCTTATCGATTTTGGTGAATTTGGTAAGTTGTGGTATTGCACCTAACATCGTCTTTGGTATTTTCAGTTTCTTGTCCAAGAGTTCTCCGATAATTTTGTCAAAGCTTACTGCTCGTTCTTTCTTCTTAAGGATTTCCAGCTGTTGTCTGGTTGTCTCTGAAACCTGGATTGTAGTTACCATAGTTATTGTTATAGCTATAGTATTTATATACTTTTTGCTTTTCAAGTTAAAAAATATATGGGGGCGCAGGAAACATATACGAGCAGTTCAAATCCTGTGTTCATTGTTTTCTTTCTTCGATTAATTCTTTAGTGTTTTTTGTTGGTATCAGCGATTGGCTTGTGAAGTCTTTGTCGTTTGTCCAGATTATTTCTGCGTTCTTTAATAGTGCGCAGGCGATGTAATCTGCGTCTTGTGCATCTCTTTGGCTTATCGTTTCGAGCGCCTTAGTCATAAATCTGGCATATTCTGCTTCTTCAAGAATAATAATGAATGTTTTGAGGGCTTCATAATTTACATAGAACTCTTCTGATGTTTGACCTGTGAACTCGCAGATGTCTTGTTTGTGTCTCAGTATCTCTTCAACAATCTTTTTTGGTGCGTAAAGTATGTGATTTTGTGATGCAATAATTACCAGTGTCGCTCGTGAGCCAGTCAATGCAGAAATAATTATGTTTGCATCTACAACAATTCTCATTTTCTACAGGTTATCTTTTTTCCCAACTTTACTGCAAATGCCTCGATCTCCTCCTCACTCTGCTTTGTTTTACTTGATAATTTGTCGAGTATAGCAAGTGCGTTTAGTTTATTCTTGGCTGCTTCCTTCATTACTACGCTCCACCGGATTTCAGGGCGCGTTTTCATCGCTTTCCATAAGTCTTCCTCTACAGTTACAGTCATATTATGCGACATGTTTATCACCTCACGTATTTTACATGAAATCAAGTAAAGTAAGTATTTAAAGATTGCGCTTTTCAGGGCTCCGGTGAAAAAGTCTGAGGAGAATGACCTTCAGATTGTGAAGGATTATACGCGCAGCAACTTCTGAATGCTGCGCGCGGAAGTTAACGCTTCGGA
>JACQMV010000018.1 GCA_016203395.1 Candidatus Woesearchaeota archaeon
ATATCAGTTCGTGTCCTGTTGCGCTACTGTTGCAAACACATAGTAAGGGCCAGGTATGACGACAAGAAAAGATACGTTCAAACTACTCGTCAAGCCACAAGCACTGTGGGAAAATAACAAGCTCTTCTTTGATATGTATTAGCAGAGTTGCATGATAAATGCCAACTCATATAATTAGCGATTTTTTAGCAGGTGTATTTGTTCTTTTAAGCGTGTTTGACTGCGTTTTTGAGGAAATTCATTATTGGCTCAATTTTTAGTTCGTATAAGTATGTGTTTTCCAGTGTTCCTGCATCTGTGCATTTGCTGCATTCATCTGCGTGTTTTCTGAAGTTTGCGTATTCCTCTGAGGAGAGTATTTTTTTTAGTGGTGTTTCAATGATGTTTCCTACTGGCTTGTTTTGTGCACATCCCCATATGCTTCCATTTGCATACACTGTGAGATAACATCTTTGGCATTTGCACTTGTATTGTTTTTTTGGCGAATGAAACTGGTTGAGGTAGGTGTTGCTGTTTATTATAGCGTGGCCGTCTTTTTTGAGTTTTTTGAGCATGTCAAGTGCTTTATCTCTTTGTTCTTGTGTTGCATCTTCCTTGTTGTTGGTGTTTTTATCATATGTTATCCCTTTGTCCATTTGCTGCACAAGGAGAAAACATCTTTCTTTTGCTGCTAATTCAACCATGTTTTTCATTTGGTCGTAGTTGTGTTTTGTCAGGACTGTTGCTATTATGCATTTTATTCCCGGATTGCACTGTTTTATTCGTCTTATTCCATTGATTGCTTTTTCATACACTTTCTTACCTTGTCTTAAAATGTCATGTTTTGTTGGGTGGTCAATGCTTATTAGTATCGTGTCAAGGTAGGGTGCTATCTTTTCTGCTTTTTCTTCAAGCATTTCTCCGTTTGTTGCCATACTTACATTCCATTTTAGTGATTTGGCGTGCTCAAGTATTTCAGGTATGTCTTCTCTGAGTAACGGTTCTCCACCCCATATGAATACTCCTTTGAAGCCCTCTTGTTTTGCTTCGTTATAGAACTTTTTTATTTGTTCTTTGCTCATCTTGTCTGGTTCGTTTCTTTTCCATATACAGTAAGGGCATGATAGGTTGCACCTGTTTGTTACTAGATGAGAAAGCATAAATGGTTTATTTGTTATTTTGCTGTGCAATAATCCTTTTGCAAGTGTGATTGCTACGTGCATGCTTTTGTTTTGTTGTTTGTGATTAAAAAGTTATGCTAAAACCTTTTCTTTCAGCACAGGTATTGTTTTTTCAGCGAGTGTTTTTAGATTTATTGTGTCTTCTTCGTTGTACATCACTAGTCGTTCTAGCCATTCGCTGTCTCCTGATGTATTCCATAGATTCCATAGCTGGTCTGCATGCCCTCCTAGGAGACCTTCAACTTCTTTCCTTCTGATTATTCCCATGGCAGACTCTATTTTTTTCAGTCCTCCTGAATATCCTAGTCTTTTGCATACTGTTCTCAAGTCAATGTGAGGGATTTTTAGTTTGAATCCGAAGTATTTTTCTAACGACGGTATGTCAAATGCTGCCCCGTTGAAACTCACTATTATTGCGAATTTGTTTAATTCTTGTAGTAGTGTTTGCCTGTCAAGTGTGCGTCCTTTGATTAGGGTTTTGGTTTCTTTTCCGTCGTATAGTCCTACGATGGTTATTCCATCGTATGATCCGGTTTCTATGTCTAGAAAACCCGCTTCTTCTCTGAAATGATCCCATAATCTCCAGTGTTCTGGCATTGGGAGTTTTTCTGAAAAATAGGACGTGTTTCCTGTCCAGAGTTTTTGTTTTGCTTCTTCCAGTTGCCAGTCGTATTTTTCTTTTTTTTGTTTTGTTATCCCTTTTATGCTGGTTGCAGACAGAAAATCATTCCATGCTTTTATTCCTGATGCCCATAGTTGCTTTTCTTTTTTCAGTCCTATGCCTTCAAGAATGATAAATGTGTTTCTAATCATTGGTGTGTTTTGTTGTAAATCATGTTTATATGCGTTTCGTTTCCGCTAGTTTTAAAAGCAGCCGTATTGTATTATTCTTATCCCGGTGTAGCTCAACGGCAGAGCGGTCGGCTGTAGAAGAGTCACTCACTGACTATGCTTTGGCTATGAATGATGCTGAGGGCAGCTGCCGTTCCCGACAGGTTGCTGGTTCAAATCCGGCCACCGGGATATTTTTTTTAGTCCTAATACGGTCACAAGTGTATTGTTATTTTCCCACAGTGCTTGTGGCTTGACGAGTAGTTTGAACGTATCTTTTCTTGTCGTCATACCTGGCCCTTACTATGTGTTTGCAACAGTAGCGCAACAGGACACGAACTGATATATTGCTCATG
>JACQMV010000019.1 GCA_016203395.1 Candidatus Woesearchaeota archaeon
CACTAACAGAGCACATAGCAGAAAAACAAAAAATAGCATTAGCAACACTAAAAGACTTTGAAAAAATCCTACAACTAAAAGAGTTCAATGAAGGGGATGTTGGCTTCCTACAAGAAAAAGAAGGCATATACGTTTACCAAATAATACCCCCATTTGCAATGCTTGACCCGAGACCAGACAAACAAGATGTATGCTATGAATTTCCCCGACTAAGAACAGGAATGACAATACGCTATTATGATGGCCAAATAGATATGGGTTCGCCAGTTCTCTTTGAACCAGTCTGGCACCCGTTTATTGCGACAGACGGACAACCCTTCCAAAGATTATGCGGAGGAAACATACCAAGCAAAGAAAACGGACAACCAGACACGCACTGGGTGGCAAAAGCATTAGATGATGCAAAAAACCTAGTCATGAGCGGACTAACACCTAAGAGCATCAGAGGGCATGGCGGAGACGCAACATACGGAGGACTATATTTTGGCACACCACTAGACACAAAACTCAAGCCCAGAATGATAACAATAACACAAGCGCGGGAAAAAGGACTATTGCTAACAAACAAATGGAAGTGGGAACATGATAGAGAATACTGATCTGGAAGAACTACTAGAAAGAACAACAAAAACAAAAAAACGAAAACCAGAAGACCACCTACCAAAAACACTGACATTCACAAGAAGCGCGTACATAAAAGCAAAATTAATCGGCCCATTAGTCAAAAAAATCGCAGAAAGCGATTATGAATGGAGCGCATTCCTGCTTGCAAGAAAAAAAGACCCTACCTTCACTATAAGGGATCTGTTAATCCAAAAAGGACAAGACATAAGATACGGAAACGTCACAATAGACGGAACTGCAGTAGCACAAGCACAAGCGAGAATAGAAAAAACACAACTTTACGTTATTGGCTGGATACACGGTCATGGAAACTCACAATACTTAATGCCATCACTAACAGACAAAACAAACTTTGACACAGTCCTGAATTCAGTCGGGCTAAACACAGAACAACAAATAAGAACCCCTTTACAACTTATTGAAACCAAAGTAACAGAAAAAGAAGACAACGGTAGAATAATCCTAACCGGAAGCTCAAGCCACGACGCCATAATAGAATTCATAGCAGAAGAAGGGCTGCGCAAACAATTACTTGAAGGCAAAATAAAACAAGAAGTATACGAAAACACGCTCTTAGGATTTGCATGCTTTATAATAATGAGCAACAACCTAAAAGTAACGCCGTATGCAGCAATCCAGTACAGCACAGAAACAGCAATCACAAATACCAAAACAACAGCACGACTGCTAGAGCACCTCCGCATAGACGCAATCAAAACACCTGATGATATTGCAGTAACAGTAGAATCATTAGAAAATGAAATAAGAGAAAATATTCTAATGCCCATACAACCAAAATTCTTTGTTCCGGAACCATTACCTCCTGCGGTATTTAAACGCAAACGGAAAAAAGGAGAACTACAACAAGTCACAGAAACTGGGCATACAACACCATATTCTCAGTATCCCTACTTAATTGATCCTTCTGGAACACAACAAAAACCGACCACTACCAAATTCAGACCTACATTAATAATTTCTGGAAACGCAATGTCTGCACTGGAACAAAAACTAGACAAAATGACACAAGAAGGAAAAAACCCCTGCGAAATACAAACATTTCTTCAAATGGCTAAAGAATTATCCGAATTATGGGCACCAACAACTCAACAAATAGACACATTCATTAAAAAATACGAAACACAGGAACCTGCCGCTGTCCAAGAACCAACAACACTTACTACTGATATACCAACACCTGCACTAGATATACCGACAACACAACATCCTGCTGAAGAAACAGCTTGCGACACTGCAGCACAATACGTAGCAGAAACAGAGAAACCACCAACAAAAGAAATGCTTCCACTAACATCACCACCAACACAAGAAACACAACAAGCACAAGCACCGAAAGAAACAGATAGAACGACGATTCCGTTAATTGCACAAGCTGACACACACTCAAAAGAAAAAACTGCACAACCAGAAAACACTTGTTATTTCCAAGACAGAGTTTTTATTGGTAATGAACTTGACACACTGGAAACTACTTTAGAACAGCTTGAGCAGCAGGGAAAAGACACTAGCATCTTAAAAGATCTTACGCGAATTGCAAGAGAAATAGCACAACTGTCGTTGGATCCGCCTTCAGAAAAGATAAACCAGTTAGTAAACACCTACTTAGGCAACAATCAACCACCTGCTCCAGAAAAAAAAGAAGAAAAACCTAAGACTGTATATGTTTATGCTACTTCACTTAGTGATATTGAACACAGATTAGAACAGCTTGAGAAACAAGGCCAAGACACAAAAAGATGGAGAAACTTCCTCACTATTATCAACCGCGGCGATATATATGAAAAACAAAAACTCATTGATGCATACGTAACAGACAAAAAAGCACCTCCAGAACTAAATGCACAAAGAACTTGCGAGAGCAAGAAAGAATCAACACCTGCACTAGATATACCAACAGCACAGCATCCTGCTGAAGAAACAGCTTACGACACTGCAGCACAATACGTAGCAGAAACAGAAGAACCACCAACAAAAGACACAGCTCCACAAACAACACAAACATCGCAAGAATCACCACAAACACAAGCACAAATACTGCCAGAGGCGTTGCAAGAAAAAGCGCAAGTATTACCAGACGTGTTGCCAGCACAAACGCCAGCGCAGACATCACAAGAAGCACCACAAACAAAAACACTGCGAGACATAGATACTGAGATAGTTCAACTCCTTGCACAAGCAATGGCACAAGAAAAAGAACAAGCCCCAAAACAACAGCACACACAAGTAAGCACACTAGAACCAGCTAAGCCATCAACTGCTGCATTGCAACCACCTACACAGGTAATTGACACACACGCAAAAGAAAAAACTGCACAGCCAGAAAAAACAAAGTACCAAAACATAACTCTTGTTCGTACTGACCTTGAAATGCTGGAAACTATTTTAGAACCTCTCGAGAACCAAGGCAGAGACACTAGCCGCTTAAAAGACCTTGCGCAAATGACAAAAGAAGTAGCACAACTGTTCTGGGGATCTTGGACTCCTCCTTCAGAAAAGGTAAATCAATTAGTAAAAAGATACTTAGGCAATACTCAACCACCTGCGCCAGAAAAAAAGCAAGAAAGACGTAAATACATACACGTTTATGCGAGTGCACTTGAAACACTGGAAAATACTTTAGAACAGTTTGAAACGCAAGGCCAAGACACAAAAAGATGGAGAAACTTCCTCACTATTATCAACAGCGACCACATATATGAACCAAAAGAACTCATTGGTGCATACGTAACAGATAAAACAGACAAAAAAGCGACTGCAAAATCAAGGACGCCGAGAAATTACGAAGCCAAGAAAAAACCAACATCAGAACAAACACAAGAACAAGCTACTTTGCAAACACCAATAGCACAGCATCCTGCTGAAGAAACAGCTTGCGACACTGCAGCACAATACGTAGCAGAAACAGAAAAACCACCAACAAAAGAAATGCTTCCACTAACACCGCCAACAACACAAGAAACACAACAAGCACAGCAGTCGCAAATGCAGGCGTCGCGAGCGAAAACATCAAAAGAAATAGATGAAGAGGTGCTCCAATTCCTCTCACAAGTAGAAGACAATAAACTAAAAGAAAGACCTAAAAGAATTTACTCTACCTTACTGATTTATGGCCATGAACTTGACACACTGGAAAATACTTTAAGACAGCTAGAGAAGCAAGGCCAAGACACAAGCAGGCTAAAATACTTAATACAAATGACACAAGACGTTGCAACAGCAGCACCACCATTTGATCCTACTGACGAAGAGGTTAAACAGGTAGTTACTCATTATTTAGGTGAAGCTACTGCTGCACAAATTACTGCTGCACAAATAAGAAAAAAAGGATCTATCAAAGACGTGCTTATTTCCTGCCCAATGCTTGACAAACTGGAAAAAATAATAGAACAGTTTTGGAAAGAAGGCAAAGACACTAGCCAGTGGGAAACATTCCTCCAAATGATAACAGAACACGATCTAGCCAATCACAAAAGATTAATTGATGCATACGTGACAGGTAAAAAAGCCAGTGCAGAACCACAAGCAGCCAAAAAACAAGACAAAACAATTCAAGCCAGCAGCAATACGATAAGATTATACGAAAAAATTGAGTTTCAACCAGAAACACCTGAACTTATACCATTATCCTTTGATAAAAGCATAGAACGCCTACTACACGCTGGCTTTGACAGGCATCCAATGCCTGCTGAAGTATATAGCTTAATAATTGACAGAATCAAAGGAAAGCTTACTGAATCACTCCAGGAAATAGCAGATTACTTTCTTTCGCCCACAACTAATAACTGGCTGGATATGGTAGTATGGAATGATGGGTATAACCTGAGATTTTATGAACACCCGAGAAATCTTGAATTTGTTAGCCACGGCTATGTTTTTAAAAAAATGACATGGGACAGAGAGCTAAAACTTAATTTTCAAGAGTGCAAATGTTGGTACACTATTAATGAGATTGCAAGAATCTGCCCAGAACTTGTCACATACTTATGGTCATGCCCTTTTGAAGAGATACCAAAAGAAATGCATAATTACGAATTGTGGCTACCGCACAAAGGAAAGGGCGCACCTATTGCTATAAGCGAGAAATATATGACGCCTGTTTTAAGTGCAGTTTCGCGCGGAATACGCGAACTCAGGCAGGAGCCAAAATGAGCATAGAACTTACTAATAAACCAGTAAAAAAGTGGAAGTGGAACTATGATAGATGATCTTGAGGAAGTCATAGAAAGGAAAACAAAAACAAAAAAGCCACGAACAGAAGATTTGCTACCAAAAACTCTAAGAATCACAAGAAATGCACTTATAAAGGCAAAACTAATAGGACCACTACTAGAAAAAATCGCAGATGATGACTATGAATGGAGCGCATTCCTGCTTGCAAGAAAAAAAGACCCTACATTCACTATAAGAGACCTGCTAATCCAAAAAGGACAAGACATAAGATACGGAAACGTCACAATAGACGGAACTGCAGTAGCACAAGCACAAGCGAGAATAGAAAAAACACAACTTTACGTTATTGGCTGGATACACGGTCATGGAAACGCACAATACTTAACGCCATCACCAACAGACAAAACCAACTTCAACACAGTCCTGAATTCAGTCGGGCTAAACACAGAACAGCCAGTGAAAACCCCTTTACAACTTATTGAAACCAAAATAACAACAAGAGAAGACAAAGGCAA
This sequence comes from Candidatus Woesearchaeota archaeon, assembly GCA_016203395.1. Lineage (GTDB taxonomy): Archaea > Nanobdellota > Nanobdellia > Woesearchaeales > ARS49 > JACQMV01. The sequence goes on from JACQMV010000019.1 coordinate 5,331, forward strand.
AATAATCCTAACAGGAGAGTCAAACCATGATGCAACAATAGAATTCATAGCAGAAGAAGAAATGCTCAAACAATTACTTGAAGGCAGAATAAAACAAGAAGTATACGAAAACACGCTCTTAGGATTCGCATACTTTATAATAATGAGCAACAACCTAAAAGTAACGCCGTATGCAGCAATCCAGTACAGCAAAGAAACAGCAATCACAAAACAACGCAGAACTGCCCTAAAAGAAAATCTTCGCCTAGACACGATAAAAGAAACAGACGACATTGCAATCACAATAGAATCATTAGAAAAAGAATTAAGAGAAAACATAGAAATACCAAAGAGATGGTATTCACCAACAGGATGGGTGCCTAAAAAATGGAGAGGGAAAAAAGGAGAACAACCCTGCACTACAGGAGACGCTTCAGGGAAGCAGCCCCTAATTAGCTACCCTGGAACGCAACAAGGAATGCCACAAGCACCTCATGAGCCAGCATTAATAATTAGCGGAAGCATGATGGCTGCACTAAGAACAATATCAGAAAAAATGGCACAGGAAGGGAAAAACGTCGGTGAAATACAAACCTTCTTTGAAATGGCAGCAGACTTATCCAGAACATGGAGTCCGTCGGATACTATTATAACTGAGTTCATTAGAAAATACATAACACAAGAACCAGATACTTCGCAAACACCAACAGCACCTACACAAGTTCCAGAACATACTGGCAACAAGCCAGATTATAACCCTGCACTTCTGCCTGCGAATGAATACGGCATAGAACTGCAAAAAAAAGAACCAGCACCTACAACAATTATGCCTGCACAAACACCAACAGCACAGCATCCTGCTGGAGAAACAGCTTGCGACACTGCAGTACAATACGTATCAGAAATAGAAGAACCACCAACAAAAGAAATGCTTCCACTAATATCATCAACAACACAAGAAACACAACAAGCACAGCAGTCGCAAACGCGGGCGTCGCGAGCGAAAACATCAAAAGAAATAGATGAAGAGGTGCTCCAATTCCTCGCAAAAACAGAAGAAGAACAAGCAAAAGAACAAACTGCACAGCCAGAAAACACTTATGACTCCAGAAGAAACAGGATGATTTACGGCACTGCATTTGACGCACTGGAAACTACTTTAGAACAGCTTGAGAAACAAGGTCAAGACACTAGCCGCTTAAAAGACCTTGCGCAAATGACAAAAGAAGTAGCACAATTGTCATGGAATCCGTCTCCAGACAAAGTCACGCAGGTAGTAAACACCTACTTAGGCAACAATCAACCACCTGCGCCAGAAAAAAAAGAAGAAAAACATAACGATGTATACGTCTATGCTACTTCACTTAAGGATATTGAACACAGATTAGAACAACTTGAGAAACAAGGCCAAGACACAAAAAGATGGAGAACATTCCTTGAAATTATGGACGAGCACGATATTATATTTGAGCAGCAAAAACTCATTGATGCATACGTAACAGACAAAAAAACTCATGCAGAACCAAAAGCACAAACAAAAAGAATTTATCAAAACAAAAAAGTTTGTGGCACTGCACTTGAAACACTGGAAGAATCTATAGAACAGCTTGAGAAGAAAGACGAATGCGCGAATCACTTAAGGCGCTTCGTACAAATAGCAAAAGAAGTAGCCTGTTTGCCAAAGAATCCTTCTGCAGAAGCAGTTGCGCAAGTCATTGCTAAATATTTAGGCGACCCACCTAATGAAAAAGCAACAACCAAAGAAAAACATTCAGACTTAAACATTTACGGCACTGCACTTGAAACACTGGAAACTACTTTAGACCAATTTGAAATGCAAGGCGCAGACACGCGCTATTGGAGAGCATTCCTCCGGGCGATAGATAAACAAGCGGTGATAGAAAAAATAGATATACCCTTTGAGCAAAAACCAGAGAATAACACGCCTGTAAAAGACAAAGAAGTCCATGCAGAACAAAAAGCAACCAAAAAAACAAGTAAAATAATTCAAGCCAGCAACAAAATAAAATTATACGAAAAAATTGAGTTTCAACCAGAAACACCTGAACTTACACTATTCCACTTTGATGAAAGCATAAAACACCTACTACTCGCTGGCTTTGACAGGCATCCAATGCCTGCTGAAATATACAGCTTACTCATTGAGACATTCAACAACAATCCTGATTTATCGCCATCACTCAGAGCAACACTAAACAACTTTATTTCACCTTTAAATACGTGGCTAGATATTGTAGTATGGAATGATTGGAATACTCTAAGATTTTATGAACACCCGAGAAATCTTAAATTTGTTGGCAACTGTTATGATTTGAGAGGAATGACTTATAGTGATCAGCAAACAATTAAGCCCTCATTAGTAAAAAATTACTATACCATTAAAGAGCTTGCAGACATTTGTCCACCACTTGTCACATACTTATGGTCATGCCCTTTTAAAGAAATACCAACACAAATGCACAATTACCGATTCATTCTACCTTCTAAAGGCAGTGGATTTCCTCTCTGCTTAGGCGAGGGATATGTGATTCCTGCCAATTGTGCAATGGCTCGCGGAGTAACCGAACGCAAGCAGGAGCAAAAAAAATGAATGATTTCACACGATACGATAGACAAAAACTAATAGAGGGATGGGACCAAAAAAGATTAAGCGAGGGAACAGCAACAATAATCGGTTCAGGAGCAATTGCAAGATACACTGCACTCTCACTAGCAGCACTCGGAGTTGGAAACATACGCATACTAGACACAGAACAAGGAAATGCAATGCTATTAGACCTACCAATACAAGGAAACATGGCAGAAAACACTGCAAGAGCAATACGCATTATAAATCCGGGAATAAATGTAACAGCAATAAACACAAACCTAACAACAAGAACTGCACAATACTTTTTAAAAGACAGCACAGTAATAATTGAAACAACAAATAACATAACCTCAAAAGCACACGCTGCTGAATACCACTACGAAACAAAAACGCCGTTAATCAGCGTAGGAGGCGGTCAGAACCAAGGAAAAATAATTGCAGGAGAAACATGTGAACAATTACTGCTTCCAATGTACAAAGGACAAAAACAAGGAGACCTAATAGGACTTGCACTCGGAGGAATGGCTGCAGAAGAAGCAAAAAAAGCCATAATGAATAGTGGAAACACACTCACAAGAATGTACACTTACAACCTAGAATCACGAGTAAGATTCAGCCATGTAAAAGACCAGCAAATCATGAATGAAAATGGTGAGTTCAGAAGAGCCAGAGTTCTGATAGTAGGCGCAGGAGCGCTAGGATGCTTTTTAGGACCTGCAATGGCAAAACTAGGACCAGAAAACATAACTGTTATGGACTATGATACAGTAGAAGAGCACAACCTCAACAGACAAGTATGCTATTATGATGCTGTTGGACAACTAAAAGCACAACGACTAGCACAAACAATGAGAATAACCAGCCCAAGCATAGAAGTAACAGCAATAACAGAAAAATTTACACCTGAAACAAAACTAGAACGATACGATCTCATACTTGATGCAGTAGACAGCTTTTACACAAAAGCAATGCTCCATAAATACGCACTAGAAAACGGAATTCCAATAATAAGCGGAGGCACTGACCCGCGAGCAGCAACAGTAATAGTATACGTGCCAGAAAAAACAAGCTGTTTTGACTGCCAAATCCACCTAAGCCAGCTCGCACTCAAAGCAGAAATACTACGAAGAACAAGCTGCCTACAAGCACCAGATCCTTCTGTCATAATGACAAACCAAATAGCAGCAGCATTCATGACAGCAGAAGCGAGAACAGTGCTAAGACCGGATATTTACGGAGATCCAGTAAATGGAGAACTAAAATACATTGCAGACTTTGACACAAGAGGAGGAGCTACAATAAGAAACAAGCCGTGCAATTGCAGAACCACACAATCATTAGAACTGCCAATACCATCAAGAGTGCACATAGAAGAAACAGAAGAAGGCGACGGCAAAAAAAGAAGAAGAGTGTACGTGGATGGCAGGGAGATATGAAATGAGCATATTAGACGAACTTGTGGACGAAGAAACACCTCAAGAACAAATCACGCTACCACCAGATGAGCCACTACTAAAAATAAGCAGAGTATTGGAACCACATATCAATACAACTACACTTCACGAAAAAACCTCACTTGAAGCACTCGCAAACGCATTCAAAACAAAACAAGCAACAATCCAAGAACAAGACTCATTACTATCACTAATATTTGATGCAAACACTCAACAAAAGCCACGAGAGCATAGAAAAAAACAAGCACGAATACGAACACCTGCGAAATTCCAAATAGGAGACAACGTGTTTATCAAAGAAGGGGTATACGCAGGAAAACGAGCAATAATTAATCGAGAGTGTGAAGACCATTATCATGTTGACATACCTCGCGTGAAAACTAACTTAATTGTTCAGCCCTGGGTGATGGACTTATTAGACAACCAAGGAAAAAGATTCAAACAAGGAGAAATTGTGATTATTACCGAAGGAGAATATGATGGATATCATGCAGTAATCCTGGAGAAGTACGATCCTGTCAATCTAATATATCACGTAGACATACCGGGATATGCACGCGATTATCGCATTGCTGAAAGAAAAATAAAACGAGAAGTAGAACAAACAGAAGTAAAACAAACAGAAGAACAGTTAGAAGAACAGTTAGAAGAACAGTTAGATGGTTGTGAATTACTAATAACAATGGACAACGCAGGAATAAAAGCACTTTACCTACACGAAAAAATGAAACAAAACAAAACAACTGAAAATAAGAGAGTCAGAAACCCGGAAAAAGGTGCGAAAATAAGAATGAATGCAGAAGCAAATCAGATTTACGCTGTAACAAAAGAAGGTGCTGAAGGCATTGTAACTAGACAAACTGGGGGAGACAACTATTTTGTTATGTTCACAAAACTAATTGACGGAGAAGACACGCTTAAAGAGTATCGCGTAGAAAGACCGCATTTTGATGTGATTGAAGACACTAATGAAGAAAACGACAAGCTACCATTCACCAACCCCGACATAGAAGCATTACTCGCAGCACAAAGATTATGCAAAACATACCCTGAAGTTCTTGCAAATGCAGAACTAATAAACACGATGAGAGACATAAGATCCATGATATTATTCGCAGAGGTATTAAGAGAAGCAAAAGGAAGAAAGGTAAACCTGCAAGGAATCACAGCACAAAACGCAGACACCCTTCTTGAAGAAACACTAAAAACACTTTATCCTAAATATTTCGCACTAAAAAAAGCACCAACAAAAACAAACGCAATGCAAGCAATAAAAGAAATATTCCATATAAATGAAAAACAGAAACTTATGGATGTATTATTCCCACTGGAACAAGACACCCCGCCTGAATATGAACAAGCAGTCATGCTATACGAACTCACGCACAACAAAACCCTGATAAGGGATGTGTTTGATGTAGCTACATTGAGAAATGAGTTTGAGCACCAAAAGACATACCTGAATGTTTTCTCAAAGATACTTGAAACATACGGCGAATACGCGCCAATATTCCGGGAAGCACAAGAAAATGATTTTAAAACAAGAGCAGCAGTAAAACCATCACCTCTGGCAGAAACAACTGTAAGCGGCGTGATATATGACAGAGACGGTAGTATATGGTACATCAAAACACGCGAAGGTAGAATCGCACATGTACAATACTCTGACCTTGTGGTGCAAACAACACCTAAAGAATACGTAAGCAGATACGCAGGACTAAACAAGCAAGGATACGAAAACGCGTGCAAAATATTCACAATGCTGTTAACAAAAGAAGAAACAGAGAAATTCAGAAGAATAAAAGAAGACCAAGAACGCCAACAACCAATCAGAAACTACACTGCCAGAATTACACAGCACATACGAGAAACACTTGAATTGCTAACTGAGTGGTAGGTCAGAAACTGCTATTTACGCACTATTATAGATGATAAAAAATTATTTTCTTCGGCATTTCTAATATGTATTGTGTCAGGAAACCTTTCATTAAAAACAGCCAGCTTGCGAAGAAGATATTCACCAGCACAAGCATCTTTAGGAACAGCATAGACAACACCACGTATTAATTTAGAGGGAATAAGCTCTACATCTCTTTGATCGCATAGTTTGAACCTCGCACCAAACTCAGCATTCTCAGGTGCGCCAATGATTTCTTCAAAATCTTTATTTATTTCTCTAACACCATACCCTTCTTTAGTTTTCCAGTAACGAGAGCGATTCAAAACACTACTTATTGCATTTAAGGTAATTGTTTCTATAACTGCCTCTCTGATAACTGAGGAGTATTCACTGACCAGCTCTCTGGCTTTCTGACGCGCTAATTCTGAATTACGTCTGCGATTGATAAGCTGCGTACGATACCCTCTTTGGTGAGAAGTAATATTTTTTGGCCAATACGATTTCAATACCCCTGTTACTTTCTTATATTCTTCTTCTGTCAATGGCTTTTCAATAAGTCCTTGTTCAGCAAGCAACCTGATGATGCTTACTGCAGCAGCTGATGGCATGTCACCAAATATTCCCGCGGTCTCAACAAAATATTGGCTCGGAAGAACAAACAGAACACTTTTTGCCCTCAAGTCCATCTCTCTTAAAGGAGCATCCCACTTTCTTCTTATACTTTGCTGACCGACTGTAATCTCTCTCATAAACTCACCTATAGGATGACTAATAAACTTGCCTCCAGCAGGTGAAAAGGTGCCTTCATTGTAAAAATGTATATCCTTTACTCCTTCTAACGATAATCTTATACAATCATACCTTTTCCAGCTATACCCAAACGGCCCTAATTCAAGAACAGGAGCTTCTATAGCATCAGATACCTGGTTTTTAATGCGCTGAACATCAATAGCAACAATCTTTCTATCCCCGTTATTCTTGACAACTAAACCCTCCTCGCCCACTCTAAATAAATTCGTAACATCTGAATAACTACCATTGACATAAGTTGATGTAGTAACGCATAATTTACCTGTCTTTAGATGAGCCATCATCTGCTTTAGATTTTTCTCAACCTTTACTCCAGCAACCGAGCCGCAATCCAGCATTGTTGCTGATTCAATATCTACTTCCAACGGACTGGCTCTGTCAAATATAACCCGTGGCATAACGCATAGTTAAGCGTTAGCATAATAAACCTTACTATCAACAGCACGTGATTGCACTATAAGAAGAATTCTTTGTTTTATTTCTGAAGAAAACAAGCATGATACTTAACCAGAGTTGAGTCAGCAAAATTTGACTAAGATACTTCCTGAGTGGCGATTATTTTAAAACAGTAAAACCTTCGGAACCTTTAAAAGACAATGAATGATTCATCCTGCTATAGCCCCGTAGTACAGTGGCCAAGTATGTCGGGCTTTGGACCCGAAGACCTCGGTTCGAATCCGGGCGGGGCTATGACCTGTGGAATTATAGAAAGGCACGGTCTATGTGAGAACCCGGGCAGGAGTATTTCATTAGAGATATACCGCGATATGTGATACTACATTCTTTTATTGCAAAATAGATTTTAACAGAATGAGCCAGAAATCTAAATTATCTTTGTCATTATATGTCAAAAATTAGTTGTATGGATTTGCAGTTCATTGGCTTTAAAAATCCCATTTTCGGTACCGCAGAGATGGCATCAATCGGAATTATCGGCTATGGTGTTGTAGGTCAAGCATTGGCTAATGGATTTAAAGATGGACACTTAATAAAATTCTTTGATAAATATAAGGAATGCGATGAATTTCGTCAGGTTGTCAACAGCGACTTTGTTTTTATTTGCTTGCCAACTCCTTCAACAAGCACAGGAATTGATTTGAGTATAATGGACGAGGCCATGCATCAAATCTCTGAATTAAAACCAGAAGGCATTATTGCAATTAAAAGCACAATCATTCCGGGCACAACTAAGAAATATCATAAACAGTATCCTCATTTAAGATTGTGTTTTAATCCTGAGTTTTTGACTGAAAAAAACGCCTTTAATGATTTTATCAATCCTGACAGGATTGTTATTGGCGCAGAAGACAAATCCGTATTGTTGGCTGTTGAGAAACTATATAAAGATCGTTTTCCAAATGTCGGGGTGTATTGTTGTGATTCTATTACTGCGGAAATGGTGAAATACATGGCTAATGGCCTATTGTCTGCTAAAATCATTTTTGCGAATGAAATCTTTGATATCTGCCAGAAACTAGGTATTGATTACGAAACTGTCAAAAAAATGGTTATGGCAGATCCAAGAGTTGGAGCGCATCTTGATGTCACACCAACTCGTGGTTTTGGCGGCAAATGCTTTCCTAAAGACATTATTGCTTTGATAGGACTTTGTGATGAGTTAGGTGTTGATGCGCGAGTTATCAAAGCAGTATGGGAGAAAAACCTTCTTATCAGAAAAGACCATGACTGGAAAAGAATCCCTTTTGCATTTGCTGACGAAATTATCAATAAAGCTTAAATAGAATGATTACAGATAATGCGCATGCATGATTTTATCAAAAAACACATTAGCGTGCTTGATTCTACCCGGAAGATACTGATCGAGCAGTTTAAAAACTTAGATGTCTGTGCAAATGATATCCTAGAAGAATTGACTAAAAAAGGATCTCCGGATAATAGTTCTATTGCCAAAAAATGCAGCGCTTTTATTGAAGTTTGTCAAAAGAATAAAACCGCACAAATTATTTCAGTAGAAATTCAAAGATTTAAAGATACTTTCAGCCAATTTGTTTCAAATGCAGGCATTAATGAATTAATAGAACTCTATAATGAAGTTATTAACACAGCAAAACATTTTTCAGATAACATCAATGCATTGCTTACTGCTCAGTCTGATGGTGAAAAGTTCATTAGCATTTCTGAGGGCGTTTTATCAAGCAAGTTTCATGTTTTGTTTTGTATTGACAAATTCAGAGGATTTATCATTAATGAAGAACGCACTATTTTAGCGCAGCTCGCAACCAAATATGTTTTTATTGCAAATATTGATGCAGTTCTTTCTCCATTTCCTATAACGCCAACAAGAGAGGTTTTGCTTGATACTGACTTTTTGATTAAATTCCATAAACTATTTCTTGATTCAAAACAGATTGGTTTCCGGCTTAATGTCAGTGCGCAACAAATTATAATTACTACAAGAAGTCTTCATGAGATACAAAAAAGCAGAGGTAAAAAGGATGACATACCACAATCATTATTGAATTATGTTATGTCTGATTTAGGTGCTAAAATAATTGATGTAGCTCCGACAGACGAGGAGATCAACCAAGTGCTGTCTTTTTGGCGGCTTGGTAATAAAGCCAAAGCGCTTGATGAAGACAAGTTTAAGAGAAGCGCAGATATCCGCATATTAGTGTATGCTTTAAGAACAGCGAAAGCCCGTCCAGTAATTATTTTAAGCGACGATCATGACTTGCTTGATACTATCCGGCTAATGAAAAGTACTTCTTCGCGCGAAAGAAAACCATTAAACATTCATGCAGTCAGTTATAATAACTTAGACACACTATGCAAGTCTGCATAACTTTTTGAGGCCAGTTATTAATTCTAACATCTTTCTTCCATCTTCTGTTTTTTGCAGCATTTCCGAATTCGTAACTTGGTATTGTATTACCCCTGCGCTTATTTTATCTTGTGTTTCTATTTCAACAAGCAATGGCTTTTCTCTTTTTGGAACGCGCCAAAAATGCCTTCTTTGTCCTGTGCTCTCAAAATACGCTCTTGCCCTTGAAAGTAATTCTTCCTGCTTAAGGCAGCAAAGGACAGGTATGCTGTATCTCGTGTCATTCATGAAATATGCGTTGCAAGGTGCATAGGCGAGATCATAAACATTTTTCTGCGCGAACACTCCGTGCTTTTCAACTTCTAGAAATCCAGAATTCCATATTTCTGGAGATTCCTCAACAACTACTAAATCATTGAATACTCCAAGATTTACCCGTTCACCAAGCATTGTCAGAACATCAAGGTCTGAAGCAGGCAGCCAAAAAGGATGCTTTGTATTATCATTCATATATAAACAATGCGCACTCCATTTTTAAACGTTACTATTTAGTAGTTATACACGTCAAGAACTGCCTGCTAAAGCAGGAGCACATTAAGTGATTCACAAGGAATTGTTGCGCAATTCCTGTGCCCAGAAATGTACGCCATTTCTTGGGCTTGAG
>JACQMV010000020.1 GCA_016203395.1 Candidatus Woesearchaeota archaeon
ATTAAATTCTTCCGCTATAGGCATCTTTTATAGTTTGTAATGACTTTTTCTTCATGAATTAGGGTGTGCGAACGAATTTATTTTGTTTTTGGCTTATCTTCTTTTTTTTATTTCTCTTGTCATCAGTTCAATTTTGTTAGGGTTTTTCTTGATTTTTTTGACAACATTTGCGCTTCCGATTATTGTGATTCCTTGGCGTTGGCCGAGCATCATGCTCATAATGTCTGATTTGAGTTTTTGCATGGCGTCTTTAGGTTTTTCGTTCGTGCCTATGACTGCGAGTTCAATGCCTTTGAATTCGCGATTAATTTCTTCCATAGTTGCTTTTATCAGTTCATTTTCTTCTTCGTTTTTTAGTCTTCCTTGCAGTAGGACTATTTTGTTGTCTTTGGCAAGGTTTAGTAATTTTCTAATTCTGCCTACACTGGACAGGTTCTCAATCTCGTTGTAGGGCACTATTTGGAATGTTACCATTATCCTCCTATCAAATTAAACATTTGTTCATAAAAGGTATTAATATTCTTTCCGTATTTTGCACTAATACCGATGACCTCATATTGTGGGAATGCGGCTTGTAGTTTTTTAAGGCTTGCTTTTCTTAGGTCAACTTTGTTGGCAGCAATAAGCACAGGGATGCTTCTTGCTTGTAGGTTTCCGACGATTGTGATGTTCACTTGTGAGTATGGGTCTTCAGTGGCATCTAGTACCATTATTACTGCATCCATGTCGTCTAGCCACTTGATTGATTCAATCACTCCTTTTGTTGCTTCTTTGGCTCGTTTTTTTGCTTGTTTTTCAGGCATGCCTGCTTTTATGAAGTCTTCAAAATCAATTTTTGTAGCAATTCCCGGAGTGTCAACAAGATTAAATAGTAATTCTCTGCCGTCTTTGCTTTTAATGCTTACTTGCTCTTTCATCTGGATTTCTCTTGTTTCGTGAGGTAGGTTGGAAACTGTTCCTAATTCTTCTCCAATCCAGTCTTTGCAGATTCTATTCGCTAGAGTGGTCTTGCCACTATTCGGAGGGCCATATAGTCCTAGTTTCAGATCTTTTTTTGAGAACAGTTTTCTGAAAAGCCGCTTTACAAATCTTAACATGTTTAACCCCTTTCACTACCTTGGCGTGCTATTAGTTTAAATGCTTTTCGGTTTGCAGGCGCTGTAATCTTGTTGTGCTCGTAACCGCTGCTAATAATACTAATAGAGATATGTGGCTTGTGCAAATATTTCCCGCACCTGCTAATGCCTATCAAAGAATGTGTTGTTATTTTCCTATAGCCCTCTCGGGAAAAAAATAAGAGTGTGAGATGATAATGCTTTTCCGCAACCCTACATAAAAAGGATAAGAGTGTAAGATGATACTACGTTTCTGCAGCACTTGTGGCTTGGCTCATGATTTGAACGCTTCTTGTTTTGTCGTCACACCAAGCCCTTACCATGTGTTTGTACTGTGTTTGCAATCATTTGCAACAAAGGGTATTGCTCATGACAAGCAACACACTGAATTGCGTTAAGCCCACAGTCAGAGCACAAGAGTTGCCGATAAATTATAACCTAATTTAAGATAGGGGTTAGCATGACCTGCTGATAGGTTATGACCTCATTTAAGATAAGAATTAGCAGTGGCTGTGGGCAAAAACTAATTTATTTAATTAGTGTGTGTTTAGCAATGGCAAATTTTAGGCAATGCTTATAAACTTCTTTTGTTATTTTGCATTTATGCCACACCAGTGCGTTAGATGTGCTAATATTTATGATGATGGAGCGCAGGAAATCTTAAAGGGCTGCAAGTGCGGTGCTCGGCTTTTCTTTTTTATCAGGAAAGAGAAGCTTGAGCAGGCGAGAAGGGTTGTTGAGACTCAGCTTTCCACTGATCAAAAAGTCCAGATTGAAGAGGATGTCCGTGAAATGATTGGTGCTGATAGCAAGGATGTTCCTGTGGTTCTTGATTTTGAGTGCGTTCGTGTTCTTAGTCCGGGTAAGTATGAGATTGATCTTGTTCGTTTGTTTAAAGGGGGTCCTTTGGTTTTTAAGTTAGAGGAAGGCAAATACATGATTGATCTTCCTGAAACGTTCAAGCGTCTCAGGCAGGATTAAAAAATGATGCTCAATAAATAGCGCCACTATTTATTTCCGCACCTGCTAATACTTATCAAAGAATGTGTTGTTATTTTCCCTCAATTGCTAATAATACTCATGGGGGTGTAGCTTAGTCCATGTCAAGAACGATTCTGGCTATGTTGTTGATTCTTGTCGCTATGTCTCTTATTTGTTCTGATTTGTTTTTTTCTATTGCTTCGTGCCACTTGCTCAATACTTGTTCTGCTAGTAGTTTGTCTTTTGTGAAGTATGCTTTCATTGCGTTAAGATAGTGTTTTTCTATTTCTGCTAGCATTTCTTTCTTTTTTATTGTTTTTAGCACGTCTCCGATGTCTTCTAAGTTTGTTATTATGCTCCATATTGAGATCGTGTTTTCTTTTTTTAGTGATAGCGCGTCTGCCATCTTTTGGTCGCTTATTGCTCCTTTTAGCAGTCGGTATAGCAAGAAGTATGTTCTATTGAGGTCTCCTTCTCTTTCTTCTTCTTCTTTGAATAGTGTTCTTATTATCATGTCCATCCTTCTTACTGACTGGTCTATGTTGATTTCAGCAAGGTTTAGCAGGTCTTTTGCAGAAACGTGTGCTTCGCTCTGTTCAACTACTTCTAGTCCTGCAAAGTCTTTGATTATTGTTGTTATTTGTTCTGGGTTCTTAACTTGTGTGAAGTGAATGATTCCGTAATTGTTTATGTAGGCGCTTGTGAGCTCTCTTCTTACTGTTTCTATTTGTTTATTTCCTATTTCTATTGTTTTTTCCTTTATGGCTATTGTCGGTGCTGTTGGTAGAGGTGTCACTGTGAGGTCGTGTTGTCCTTCTATTAGGTATACTGAGTCTCCTGTTTTGAGTCCGTGTTTTGTTAGCCAAGCTTTAGGTAAGCTTATGCTATTGCTGTGTTTTCCTGCCTTTACAAGCTTTCGTGCATCCATAGTACGTACTGTACGTGCGTAATTAACATATAAAACTTTGTGTAATATAGTATTATCATGTTAGTTTGGCTGTGCGCAAGCGCAGCAAGTGTGTGCCTGGGTAATCCGGCAATGAGCTGTTTGAGCAATTCGGCAGCAGAAAAAAAGCATGGTAAAGTACGTAAACTCACAACCCCTGAAGGCGCGTTTCCTCCTTCTAGTATAAACGCGCCTATAGTTATTTTTCCCTAATCTATTTATATTCTATGGCTAATGCTATCTTTATGCGTGTGAAGAATAAGCAATTATTAGAGGAGGTATTGGCGTTTTTTCAGTCACTCGGCGAGAATGATAATGTTGCAGTTATTCATCATACTGATCCTGATGGGATAACTAGTGGTGTTTTGGCTGGTAAGATTGTTGAGCGTTTACGAAAAAAAAAGATTGATTTGAGGTATAATCAGCTTGGGAGCGAGATTAGGATTACTGAACGCACAGTGTCTTATTTGAAAAAGCAGGGTATTAATAAGATTATAATTACTGACTTGGCAAGTGATTCTGATGCCAAAACCATGACTTCTTTGTCAGAATTTGCTCAGGTTTTGCTTATGGATCATCATACTGTGTATCCTATGGATAATGATGTTCTTGTTTTTAAGCCGCAGATTGCTTTTGGAGTTGATGACGCGAGCACTTATTGTAGTGCAAAGCTTGTTTTTGATATTGGTTCTTTGCTTGTTAATATGGATGATCTTGATTGGGTGTGTGCTGTTGGAATGATTGGAGACATGGCTACAACGCAATGGTCTAGTTTTATGGCGTCTGTCAAGCGTAGATTGGGCATTACTTGTAGTGATTTGTTTGATAGTGTTTTGGGAAGGTGTGCTGTTGTGTTGAGTAGTGCTGAGAGTTATGATTCTGGTAATGTGGCTGAGTGTTATTCTGTTGTTTATGCTTCTTCTTCTCCTGAGCAGGTTGTGCGTAGTTCTCTTTCAAAGTACGAGGTTGCTATTAATAAGGAAGTTGTTCGTCTTTTAGACGCATATCATGATAAAGCAGAGCAGCATGGTAGTGTTGTTTTTTATGAGGTTCGTCCTGAGTATGGTGTTAAAGCAATTGTGAGCAATTTGCTTAGTTTGCAGCATAAGAATATTTTTTTGGTGGTTGCAGACATGAATGAGGATCCTGTGCGTTTTAGTGCGCGTAGGCAGGATAGGGAGGTTCCTGTGAATGCTGTTGTTGCTTCTTGTGCTGAAGGTATTGGTGTTGCCGGGGGGCATATTCCTGCTGCAGGCGGTTCTATTCCTAAAAAGCACTGGGTTGAATTTAAAAAAAGGGTTGTTGAGCGAGTGAATTCGTATGAAAAAGGGCTATGAGCTTGCTGTTGCGTTGCTTGGTATTTTGGATAGGCAGAGTGCTGTTAGTGTTGCTCTTGATTGGTTTGTTCATTCTTTTAATGCTGCTAATGTGACGTTGTATTTTAATAAGGATAGATGGCAGGTGTTTGATAATCTGCAATATTCTGGTTTTGAAAGTAAGATTATTACTGTTTTGAGTGATTCTAAAACTGTTCAGTCAGGTGTGACTGTTGCAGGGCTTGCTGGTTTCTATCTGGCAGTTCCTATTATTAAGAATAGGGAGTTTGTTGGCTCTTTGTTTGTTTATTCTTCGCAATCGTTGGCTTCTTTTTCAGAGGATATTCTGCTTTCTGTTAGCATCTTTCAAAAGGCATTGGATGGTTTGTCTGTTCACGAGGATGTTGAGAAAAAAGCCATTCATGATGGTTTGACAGGACTTTACAACCGGGATTATTTTTCTTTTTTGATTAGGGACAAGTTGGTTGGTGAAACAAGTGTTGCTCTTTTAGATATTGATGATTTCAAGTCATTTAACGATACCAGAGGTCATTTAGAGGGGGATAGGTTGTTGAAGTGTATTGCTGATTCTTTGAAAAGTGTGAATGGGGTTGTGTGCAGGTATGGTGGTGAGGAATTTGCTATTTTTTTGCAGATGGAGCCGAAAAAAGCAAATGCAGAAATGGAGTTGCTTAGGCAAAGGTTTGAATCAGGTGAGCGAACTGTAAGTATTGGTCTTGCAACAAAGATAGAGGATAATGTTAGTTATCAGGACATGTTTCAGGAGGCGGATAAGGCGTTGTATAAAGCGAAAAAGCAGGGAAAAAATCGGGTAATACAGCACGTTATAATAAATAAGAATTTAGTCATAGATTCTCAGCAGGCAGCAGAGATGGGCAGATGATGTTGTGCTCTTTGCTAATTATGGCAAACGAAGTAAATTTTCGCATATGTTTCGTTTGCTATA
>JACQMV010000021.1 GCA_016203395.1 Candidatus Woesearchaeota archaeon
GACTATTCTTCCAAGGGACTCTTGTGTTTTTTTTGCCATTTTATTATCACCTCTTCACTACTTGGCTAGAGGAGGACTATAAAAAAGTTTCTTCTATAAATTACTTCTCGCCCAGTGGTATACATATTGCTGCGCGTAGCCAGCATGAGTGTTCCACCGCTTTCTTGCAAACTGCTTTATCTCTTTTGGCTTTTCAATACCGAAAAGATGTTTCATTGCCCTTCTTATCCATACATCAACAGGAAATGCCTGCGTATACCCCAGTGCAAACAAGCATACACAATCAGCTATCTTTTCTCCTACTCCTGCATATTGCTGTAGAAAATTCATTGCTTCTTCATAACTTTCTGCGTTTATGCTGAAATGTTTTATTCTCTGAAAATATTGCTCGCGATAACCCAGCTTGCACGTTTTTAGTTTTGCATCATTATCTATTTCTTCTGGTTTTGGGAATACAAAACCCTCGTGATCTTCAAACACGACCTTTTTTCCGAAATTCTTTGCAAGGTCATTCACATTTTTAGTAATCCTTTTGATGTTTGAGCACTGGCTGCACAAGAATGCTGCAGCACACTCCCATGGTTCTTGCTTTAATATGCTTATCCCTGCTATTTCTTTCATAACAGGAGCAAGTATGCTATCTTGTTGTAGTTTAGTTAGCGCTTCATAATACTTCCTGTTTACTCCTAGAAAACGTTTCACAAATATCGTGTCTGCATTTTCATGTATGAGTGTATTATTTTTCTGCTCCAGTGAGAACATTTTTCCATGACTTATAATATAGTATCTTCCATTATCCTCTGTATATCTGAAGAATTGTCCGCTTTCTAATGTGTTTTTTAGCGAAAAACTATTTGCAGTGAATTGCATTTATTTAGTTTTATCCTTTAACTTTATAAACAGTATAGTTTATTATTTATCTGCTGGGACGTTAGCTCAGCGGTAGAGCACTCGACTCTTAAGCCGGTAGAAATCGAGCGGTCGGGGGTCCGAATCCCCCACGTCCCGCATTATAGTTTTAAGTCAGATCCTCCAGCGCTGCTAAAACATCTTTGAGCAAATGCACTTATCATCCCACCGCTCAGGTGCTCTGAAGATGGATTTACTGAGTTATATGCCTGCAACTTGCTGTGAGGATTTTTACTTGACAATAAAGACCATAGTGAAACATATATTCAATAACCGAAAACTATTAATCTAGGAGCAAGTGACGAGTTGGTTATGTACTATCTCCTGCATAGTGCAGAAATGGCAAATGATGTTGTAATACATACTGATATGTTATGCCAAAGGCCTACTGCTCTTTCAAGAAAAAGGGCTGCTAAAATAAGCCCGCCAAAGCAAGATCCTAACCCGGATATGAGACGGGAAGAATGTTTGGGCTGTTTTCCTGATAAACTAGCGAAAGTGAGACCTGTAAGATATTTGGCTGAAAATACCGTTGTTGCTGTTTTGAATGCAGCACCTTATCTGCCATATGATCAAAGAGTTTTGTTTCTTTACAATGATAAGGAAGATGTAAGAACCGAGAGATTGCATGCGCACCAAATACAGCAGATTCGGCCAGAAGATTTATACTACCCTTTAAAGGCAGGGATAGAGTTAGGAACACAATTTGCCAAGCAGCCATTGCACGCAATTAACCCTCACAGAATGGTGTATGGAATAAACATAGGGCCGTTAGCCGGACAATCGCAGCCGCACATACATAGCCAGTATGCGTGGGAGCTTTTAGTTCCTGACACAGCACATTGCACAATAACAAGAAACATGTTAAATCTTTATTATGAAGAATTAGGAAAAGCAGAGCTCATATTGTATTCTGATGATGACATAAAAATAATCGCTCCATGGACGCCAAAAGGCCAGTATCATGTTGAGCTGCATTTTCAAAACAAATATGAAATAAGACACCTTGATGAGAAAGACCTGAACATTTTTGCATACTTTGGCTGGAGGCTGTTACAATACTACGCAAACAACAGGAAAATCTTTAACGTCAACATAGACTTAAGTAGTTCACCATTGCACACACAAAATGAGCCAGTCATCGTAAAATTCGTGCCCAGAGTCAACATGCCTGCATTTTATGAATTGCACGGAGTGGATGTTGTTGATACTCCTCCACTGGACATTGCAGTGGCGTTGAGAAATGAATTTATTTTTGCAAATGAGGTAGCAGCTGCTAGGAATTATGTACCGCAACAATTGGAGTCACTTCTTCTTGAGCCGCCAATACAAAAACAATAATCAGGTAGTTTAATTTTTGTCTTGCTAAAAATACTCTATGCAATAAAGACACGTTTTTTGATATGTCGGAAATTGCTATAAAACAAGAGAATATTCTCAGCAGAACTATACCTGTCTGGCAATACTCCACATGATATCAAAATAACTTTTGTAAGCTTTTGCAGCTGCAGAGTTTTCTATTATTATCCCCTCTGGCTCATCTGTCCAGATTAGTATTGCAATTTTATCCCCATAAATGTTTGTCACTGCAGGACTTGATTTAATCCCTAACAGTTTCCGGTATTCAGTTGTTTTCGTGTCAAGCTCTTTTCTTCCTTCCCGGATTATTAAACAGAGGTTTTTGACATTCGCAAACCCGCCTATATACTGCGGCGGAGAGTTTGTTTTATTGCTTTGAAAGTCCGGCATTTCAAGGAAGCGAAGCAGCTAATGGTATACTATGAATGAGTAGTCACGTTTAGAAAGGTTTAAAAATCGCCCGCGCATTACTTAAAGATGAAAGAGGGTGTTTGGAGACCGGGATTTGTAAGAGCGCTTTTGTTAGGAGGAGTGTCTTTTGGTGCAGTGATTGCGGCATACCTACTTAGAGACAGTGCTGTGCAGGAAGCGAGCCAGAAGTATCAAGAGGCAAAAACCAACCTTGAA
>JACQMV010000023.1 GCA_016203395.1 Candidatus Woesearchaeota archaeon
AGGGCTTGGTGTGACAACAAAACAAAATACTTTCAAACTACTCATCAAGCCACAAGGGCGGTAGAAAAATAATAACCTCTTCTTTGGTAAGTAGTGGCAGGTGCGGGAAAAGAATTACAAAACAGTTAAGTATTATCCAAACACAACCGAGAGCTACGCTAATCCCACAGCAGGTTTATAAGCCAAAAAGAAAAAACAGATTAATGAAATTTGCGCACTTTGCAGACTGCCATCTTGGCAGCTGGAAAGAAGAAATAATAAAAGAACTAAACATGCAAGCATTTGAAAAAACAATCAACACCTGCATAAATGAAAACGTAAACTTCATACTGATATCGGGTGATCTTTTCAATAGCCCATTCCCGCCAATTGAAACCATGAAACGAACTGCAAAAGCACTAAGAACACTCAAAGAAAACAACATTCCCATATACGCCATAGCAGGAAGCCACGACTTCACAACAACAGGAAAAACAATGCTGGATGTCTTTGACAATGCCGGACTAATGCACAATGTATGCCCAGAAGGAAAACCAAAAATATACCAAGACAAAACAGGAACAACAATCACCGGAATGATAGGACTTGCAGGAGGACTTGATAAGAACAATTACCTCACAATTAACCGAACAGAACTAGAAAAACTACCATCACCAAAAATATTCCTATTCCACGGAGCACTAGCAGAACTAAAAACAAAAGGAGAAGGCATGCCAATGTCCTTACTGCCTCAAAACTTTGATTATTACGCAGGAGGCCACGTCCACGAAACAATAGTATACAAAAACATAGTTTACCCCGGAGCGTTGTTTCCAAACAACTTTGCAGAACTTGAACAAATACAAAACGGAACATTCATGATAGTAGAAAACAACACACCAAAAAAAATAGAACTAAACAACAAAGTCATAAACATAACACTTGACTGCACAAAAATGACACCGAAACAAGCTGAAGAAGAACTGCTAAAAAAAACATCAGAAAAAATGAAAGGCGCAATAATAACAATACGCCTGCAAGGAATAATGGACTCCCCCTCACAAGTACAACTCAAACCGGCAATAGAAGCGTATAAAAAAGAAGGCGCGCTAACAGTTATCAAAAATACAATACAATTACAGCCACCCAAAACAACAGGAATGACAATACCTGCAGGAAATGCAGAAGAAATAGAAAAAAGAATAATAAAAGAGAAAAGCAAAAATCCAGACATAGTAGAACAATGGATGAAAGCACTATCATCTGAAATAAACGAAGGAGAAACAAAAACAAACTACGAAACCAGAATTCTCAATGAAGCAAAAAAGCTACTTGAGAGCTGAATTTAGTGCCCTTCCTGCCATCATCATTAGCCAAACAACGACAATAAACGGAAGCAAACAAATAAACAAAATAATCCATAAAAACAAAAGAATAACAGAAGAAATTCTTACAAAAATAGTCATGCTTTCTCCAGCAACAGCGTTCTTACAACATCCGGCTTTGCCCTTCCTTTTGCCTTTTTCATAATCTGACCAACAAGAAACTCAAATGCCTTCTGCTCGCCCTTCCTATAATCCTGCAATGCCTGCACGTTCTCATCAAGAACCAAATCAACCAATTTCCCAATCTCAGAAACATCACCAACAGCAGACAAGCCATCATTTTTAACTCTAAGCCCAACATCAAACGGAGATTGCGCGAGCTCGCGAATCAACTGCTGACCCGTTCTGTCAGTAATTTCCTTTCGCTCCAAAAGCTTAAACAAAGGAATCAAATGATAAGCTTTCAAAGCAGTATCAGAAAGCTTAACACCCGCAGTATTCAAAACCCTCAACAACTCCCGCCTAACCCATCTTGCAGAAAGAATCTTATCACACTGAAAAGCCACCTCCTCATACAAAGAAGCAACCTGAGGATCTGAAGCAATAATTCTTGCATCAACTGAATCAATCTTGAAATTCTTAACCCACCTTTCGGCCTTCTGAGCAGGAAGTTCAGGAATTTCCTGACTAAGCTTATCAATAACTAATTTAGGTATCTGCCTTACAATAATATCTGGCTCAGTAATATACCCGTAATCCTCCTCAGTTTCCTTTTTTCGCAAAGAAAATGTCTTACCTAAGTCAGCATTCCAACTGCGAGTTTCCCTAACAACCTGCTCATTATTCTGCCTATGAATCTCATACTCAATAGCACGCTCAATCTCCTTAAAACCAGTAACGTTCTTTATCTCAACACGCTCAAAATTATTTTTCTTAACACTAACATTAACATCTGCTTTAATAACACCAGAACTGGCATCAAAAATATCCAAATAATTCAAAATACTCATCAACTTCTTCATAAAATCACGAGCTTCCTCAGCACTGCTAATATCCGGCTCAGAAACAACCTCCACAAGAGGTATGCCAGAACGATTATAATCCACCAAAGAAATTTCCTCATGAACAAGCCCGGCAGGATCCTCCTCAATATGCAATCTTTTAATCCTTATTTCCTTGCCACTGTCAAGAACAACCTTTCCATTAACTGCCAGAGGCAGCTCATACTGAGTAATCTGATAATTCTTTGACATGTCAGGATAAAAATAGGTCTTCCTGGAAAACACAAGAGATTGTGCAATAGAACAATTAAGAGCAAGAGCAAACTTTATTGCATAATGAAACGCCCGCTTGTTAAGAACCGGCTTACTCCCCGGATGACCAAGACAGGTAGGACACGTTTTTGTGTTCGGAATACCTGATAATGTAGGACAACGACAAAAAAGCTTGGTATTAGTATTAAGCTGAACATGAACCTCCATCCCAATCAAAGCATCAACCACAACCACCACCTGCCTGAAACAACAATTCTTCTTTGTAATGATCAGCAGTAAACATCACACCAACCCATTCCTTATTAACTGGAACAGACAAGTGCGGCAGACCTGCAAGATTAGGACCAACAGTAAGAATATCCATCATGTAATTCTGCAAAGGAGTCAATCTTTTAACATCCTCAAAAACAGGAGGAATAACCGGCATTGTAGGACTGACAAGAACATCAGAAGAACAAAATACTTTCTTATACTCCTCAATAATCAACGTTCTTATTTTCAATGCCTTCAAATAATAAGCATCACGATAGCCAGCCATTCTTGCAAAGGTTCCTAACAAAATCCGCCTTTTCGCTTCAGCCCCAAAATGTCTCGTCCTAACCGCACTAAAGTATTCATCAAAACTACCTTTCAAAGGAGCATGCTGTCCGTAACGCATACCACAAAACTTTGCAAGATTCGTGCTTGCTTCGCTCATGGCAATCAAATAATAAACAGGAACAGCATATTCAGCAACAACAGGAATGCTTACTTCACGAATGCTTGCGCCCTGCTTTTCCAAATTAGTTATAACAGAATGAACCTTATTTTTAATATGCTCATCAACACCCTCACCAAACGCCTCCTTTATACGAGCAACACGCAATCCCTTCACACCCTTGGCTAAAAAAGAACCATAATCAGGAACAGGACAAGTGGAGGTAGTTTCATCCATTTCATCAAAACCAGAAATAACAGACATCACAGAAGCACAATCACCCAAATCCTTTGCTAAAGAACCAATCTTATCAAGACTATTAGCATAATCAATCAAGCCATACCGAGAAACACGACCATACGTAGGACACAAACCAAAAACACCACAAAAAGCAGCAGGATTCACAATACTCCCACCAGTGCTTTCGCCAATACCAACATGAGCCAAAGAAGTTTTTCTCGTTATCCCACCACAACCAGAACTACTACCACCACATACCCTAGAAGGATCCAAAGGATTTTTTGCAGGTGAAAAACCAACTCCAGTATTAATCCCAAAACCACCAAAACCAAACTCATCCTGAGATGTTTTACCAACAATAACTGCACCAGCATTAATAAGACGCTGAACAACAGAAGCATTAAACAACGGCTTGTAACCGCGAAGAATATCACTACCCGCAGTAGTCTCAACACCTTTAACACAAATACAATCTTTTATAGTAACAGGAAGCCCTGCCAAAGGCAAAAACTCCCCCGCCTTAATCCGTTTAGAAACAAGCAATGCCTGCTCCTTCGCCAACTCAGGAGTTAAAACAGTGAAATAATTATAATTCTCAATCCTTTTCGCCTCATCAAAAAATTTTGCAATAACCTCAGAACAATCCTCACCTGACTGAACACGCTTTATGTATTCTTGTATCATATGCTTTTCGGCCCCTTAATATACCCATTTTTTGATTGAGTATTTGAAAGCGCTTCTTGCTGAGAAAGACACTCACGAGCAACATCATCAGCCGGCTCACGAGACAAACTAACAGGAATAAAACTTGCGGGAACATCTGCCCTCACGTTTTTTATACTCTCAAAAAAACCAAGAATCTCCTGAAGCTGAACCAGAAACGCCTTTACCTCCTCGTCAGATAACACTAAACGAGAATTAGCTGCAACCTGCCTCAACGTTTGTTCGGAAATCATCTCAACTTCAGATGCAATTCTTTCAACCATTGTTCTGTCCACTCCTGAGGACTGCCATCCAGCGGATTTTCTGCTGCTTTAGTCCTTGGAAAAGCAATAACCTCGCGAATATCATCAGTGCCCTGAAGCAAAGCACACATTCTGTCAAAACCAAAAGCAATACCCCCATGAGGAGGCGCACCATACCTGAATGCTTCCAAAAGAAAATCAAATGTTTTCTCAACATCTTCCAGAGACATACCAGTAACCTTAAGAACTCTTGCTTGAAGTTCACGAGTATTAATCCTTATACTGCCTCCACCAATCTCAACACCATTCAAAACACAATCATGCAAAAGCCCTCTTACTTTAGAAGGATCTTTTTCCAACAAATCAAGATCTTCCTCCCTCGGATGGCTGAAAATATGATGACGGGCCTGCCACTTTTGCTCATCCTTGTTCCATTCAAACAAAGGAAAATCAACCACCCAACAAAAAGCATAACCCTCAGGAATCAAGTGTTCCTTTTTTGCAACAAACAAACGAACAGAACCCAAAGCAGAACAAGCCAGCTCAAACTCACCTGCAGAAAAACAAATCAAATCACCCTCAGAAGATTGCGTAATCCGCTTAATATCCTCCTGAACATGAAGATCAAGATACTTAGCAATACTACCTTCAAAAGTTTTGCCAACCTTAACCCAACCAAGACCAGGAAGCCCTGCATCAACAGCAACCTTAGTTAATTCCTCAATATCTCCCCTAGTATAACGAGCACCCTTATCAATCTTCAAAGCAAAAACAACGCCCTTGTTTTCAACAGCAGTCCTGAAAATACTAAAAGAACAGGACTTAACAACATCAGTAACCTCCTTTAATTCCATGCCAAAACGCAAATCCGGCTTATCGCTTCCAAAACGAGACATTGCCTCATAAAAAGTCAGGCGAGGTAAAGGCAACGCAATCTTCAAACCTTTAACCTTATAAAAAACAAAAGCAACCAAACCCTCAAGCAAAGTCAGCAATTCATCCTGAGAAATAAAACTTGCTTCAATATCAATCTGAGTAAACTCCACCTGCCTGTCTGCCCTCAAATCCTCATCACGACAACACTTTGCCAACTGAAAATAACGATCAAGCCCTGCAACCATCAACAACTGCTTGTACAATTGCGGACTTTCAGGAAGAGAATAAAACTTTCCAGGATGAGTGCGCGAAGCAACTTTGAAAACTCGTGCACCACCAGGAGTGTGCTTAACAAACAAAGGAGTTTCAACCTCAACAAAATTATTCTTTGACAAATACTCCCTAACAGCCATAGCTGCCTTATGCCTTGCAATCAAATTCTTCTGCATTGCAGGACGACGCAAATCAAGATAGCGATACTTCAGACGCAAATCCTCGCCAGCAACTAACC
The DNA here is from genome assembly GCA_016203395.1 of Candidatus Woesearchaeota archaeon. GTDB lineage: Archaea > Nanobdellota > Nanobdellia > Woesearchaeales > ARS49 > JACQMV01. The sequence continues at coordinate 5,868 of JACQMV010000023.1, forward strand.
TATCATCAACATCAAGCCGCGGCGTATCAGATGCTGCCAAAACAGAAACGCTCTCAGCAACAACCTCAATCTCACCAGTAGAAAGTTCAGAATTTTTCATACCTTCAGGCCTAACACGAACCTTGCCTGTTATCCGTAAAACAAACTCGCGCCCAATCTTTTCTGCCTGCTCATGCGCCTTTTTTGAAACAGAAGGATCAAAAACAACCTGAGTAATCCCGTACCTGTCTCTCAAATCAATAAAGATTTTGCCACCATGATCGCGCCTAACATGCATCCAGCCACATAAAGCAACATTCTTGCCGACACAATGCAAGTTAAGATCCCCACACGTGTGCGTTCTCATATCAAAGCGAAAAAGAAACGGGTTTTATAAACTTAAGCCAAAGCACTAATGCCCTCACGATTTTTTTTCCTTGCAACCTCAATCTCACCAGCAAAAGAAGGAACAGCACAACTCAATCTAACAAGCACACCATTATCATAAAACAAAGGATCAACATACCTGAACTTTTTGACAAGATGAATACTGCCATTACTTAAAGCAACACCATTACGCATGGCACTCAATTCTTTAAGAACTGCCTCGTCATTACAAACTGCAAGCTTCTGCAAAACAACATCATCAACAGTATACAAGTCCTGCATTGAAATATAACCCCGCTGAAGAGCCAGCTGAAGAACTTTTGCAAAACACAAATACTTAAGCATAGAATCCGCACTACCCCAATTCTCAACCTGCATCTTCAAAAAAGCCCTAGAAAAATCCAACGCAGCACTTTTTGAAGAAAAAACAATACAATTATCCACAACACACAAAGAACCAAGACAGTGATTAACAGCAGACGAATTAGCCCACAACATCATTTCACGCAAAGCATAATCAACACGATCAGCACAAACATCAGGAATTGATTTTTCAAGCAAAGAAAACTGCTTAAAATTATTCACAATAGAAACAGAAAAGCCATGCTTTTGAAGAATAGAAGGAATCTCTGTTTTAGAAACAAACCACGAATGATTATCATCCTGCAAATCCTCCAAACCATGAGTGCCAAGACCAAACACCCAATCAATCACGTGAGAAAAAGCAGGATGAGAAACATCATGACACAACCCGGCAATCTGCTCCTCAACAGAAGCACCGAGCTGTTTAAGCAACAACATAACCCCAACAGAATGCTCAAACCGACTAAAAGAAGGAAACTTAGAAAACTCAGCAGGCAAACCATTCTGATTAACGCCGCGCAAACGCTGAACTGCATTACAGTTCAAAAGCTCAACAAGAACCGGCTCACTAACCAAAACAGTGCCGTATAGCTTGTCACCAACATCCATAAACAAAACGAGCATAATTTCGTATTTAAACCTTGTTAAGAAAACAACACACAGCTTTCAACACAATTAACCAGATAGCACAACCTATTCCCAGTATTTAAAAGAAAAAACGTTATATTCATCAGTATCATAAACACAAACTCCCTCTTCGTGCCACAAAACAAACTCACCTATCTCAACATCAAGCGCCATTTTACTGCAAATAGTACAATAAGGTCTTCCAGAGCGAGAAGCTTTCCCTGAACTATCAAGACGGACAAAATACAGCCGCGAACCAGCAATCTTATCAGGATTTTTTCTCAAAGCATCAATAATTGCTCTTTGCTCTGCATGAACACAGCAGGTTTTATCGGTCACCTTGGTATGATAGGAATATTTAGAATCAGAACACCTCCTCTGTTTTTCTTTGTGTTGTGGCGGGCTATTAAAACCGCACCCGATTATTTCACCACCCTGAACAATTACAGAACCACAACGAGAACGCTCACAGCTAGAGCTTAAAGCAATCTGAGCAGCTGCACCAATATATTCTAGTGCTTTCTTTTCTTCAACACCGGACAAACATCTCATAATAATATAAAAAAACGATTGACTTAAAACTCTAGCGGAAGAAATTCAAGTTCATACAACAAAATGAAACAATAGTGCGACGCGCCCTGAAAGAAACATTAATGTTTACTACGCAGAGACAATAAGATGTAGGAGTTTATAAAGCGCCCGGGCATATACAGCCAAATGACAGATTATTCAAAGAAAAGCGAACACTTGACACAAGCCCAAGTAATAGAGAGTTTAAAGGCAGTATTTATTTCTGAACATTTCAAAAGATATAGAGTCAACACATTAAAGTATTCTTTAGCATCACTCCGTGTAAATGTAAGTGTAGAAAAAACAGCCAAAGTTGAAGGTATTGCAGAACTCGTCACTACAATATTAAACGCCATTTCAATTGGCGGAGAATTAGAAGACGCGACTTTAGAGCTAACACTTTCAGATGAAATGTTGAAGAGCATGGAATTTGAAAAAGGATTGTATGAATGCGATTTAGAATTACCATTAACCTTTAATGTCATAAGGGAAACCCCGAGCGAAAATCACACCTATTGTCTCAGTATTTCCAATCTTGGTTTAAACGAAGCTTATTTTCAATCTCAAGGTTTAAATCTTAAAAATGCACAGAAAAAAGTCAGTCAATGGTATAGAAATGTAACTAGCACATTAAATAAGCTATTGCCTAACAAATTGAAAAATCGGACATGGAAGGATTATTGTTAAGGCATGGCTAAAATTATATCATAATTTGTCAGCAGCCCTGCTAAAAATTATCTGAGCGAATGAAGCATTTGCTTTGCAGCCACTGCTAATTCTTATCTTAAATGAGCGCCTAATTTATCAGCAGCTCTTGCTAACTCTTGTCTAAAATGAGGTCATAACTTATCAGCAGCCAATATGCTCTGACTGGAACTTTAACGTAACTAATTCTTTTAAATTGACAGGAGCAATACCATTTGTTGCGCCCCTAGAACTAACCTGATTTGGTAATGCATTTATCCCACAGCTCAGGTGCTCTAAAGATTAATTTAACGCAATTAACTCTTTTTAATTGACAGGAGCAATACAATTTGTTGCAGCCGGTTGCAAA
>JACQMV010000026.1 GCA_016203395.1 Candidatus Woesearchaeota archaeon
TGTAATAACTGGTTTTCCTGACATGTTAGCGCTTGTTGTGATAAATGGTTTTCCAGTTATTTGTATTATTTATGTGATTGGGTGTTCTGTAATACTGATGCCTAGTTTGTTTGTTACCGAGCAGTGTTTTAAAAATGTTTTATTTTTTTTCTCAAGGATGAGTGTGATTTTGCCAGGTAGTTCGCTGAGAAATTCTTCGTGCTTGATTGTGAAGTTGTCACTTATCCACGTCATTGATGGAGCAATTACTGAAAGTGGGTGTTTTGTTTGTTTCATGTGTCGTAATCTTTCAACTGCTTTGTTGTTTGTTGCATCACACCCTATTCCATATACTGTGTCTGTGGGGTAGATTATTATTCTTCCGTTGAGGATGCAGTCAATAAGTGTTTTCTGGGTTTCCTGCGTTTCTAATAATTCGTTGAGAGTTATTTGCATAAACTGCGTATTGTGGATTTATTTATAAAGCAGGTGTTTCTTTTTGTCGTCATATGTGCGGAATAGTCGGCGTATTTGGTAAGAATGCAGAAACTTTTGTATTGAAAGGGCTGGAGATGATGCAGAATCGCGGTGTTGATGCAAAAGGAGTAATTAAGTTGCCAAATGGTGCTTTTGGTCATTGCTTGCATTCAATGATTGGTAATGTTCATCAGCCATTGAAAGGAAAAGGTGTTCTTGTTGCAAATTGTGAGATTTATAATTGGATGGAATTAGGTCATGGGAAGAATGATGCAGATGTTTTGTTGCAATTGCTTGATGATGAGGGCTGTGCAGATGTTGTTCTTGATAGTTTGGATGGGGTGTATGCATTTGCTTATTTTTTGGGTGGAAAGGTTTGGCTTGCTCGTGATGTTGTTGGTGTAAAACCTTTGTATTATGCAACAAAGCCGTTTTTTGCATTTGCTTCTGAAAAAAAGGTTCTTGAGTGCTTTGGGTGTAGTGATGCAAGGGCGCTTCATCCTAGAAAGATTTTGCAGTATGATGGCGTTGTTAAAATAATTAGTAGAAAAGCAGAGTTTGCTTCTTCAGATGAAGATGTGTGGTCTTGTTTTGTTTCTGCAGTTAAAAAAAGGGTTCCTGAGCAAAAATTCGGGCTGATGCTTGCGGGTATTGACAGTATTGCAATTGCTTTTGTTTTGAAGTTGCTTGGCAAGTCCTTTCAGTGCTATACTGTTGGTGTGCGTGGTTGTAGGGATATTGCTTTTGCCGTGGCTGCTGCAAAAGCGCTTGGTTTGAAACTTAGTGTGATTGAGATTGATGCTGCGGTAATAAATAAATTATTACCTACTGTGTGCACTATTGCTGAAACATCGCAGGTTACAGAAGTAGAAGCTGGCTTGATAACTTATGTTGCCTGTTTGAGAGCAAAGCAGGATGGCTGCAAGGCATTGTTTTCTGGTTTGGGTGCTGATGAGATATTTGCGGGTTATGAACGGATGCAACATGGCAATAGCGTGAAAGAGCGGATTTCTGTTCTTAGAAGGTTATTTGAGACATCTTTATACGCGCATGATGTTCTTTCAATGAACAACAGTGTGGAGCTTAGATTGGCGTATCTTGATAAAACCGTAATCAGCGCTGCAATGAGTGTTAGTAAGGAGGTTTTTGTTCAGCAGTGCATCAGTGCAGGCATGCCAAAAATGGCAATTCCTGAAAAGCGGCTGGCTTCTCAGTATGGTAGCGGTATAACGAATAGTTTTTCGTCAGCGTTGCTAAAAACATTCTGCACTGTTCCGGTTCTTAAGATTGCTGCTTTGGTTTCAGGCGGAAAGGATAGTATACGCGCACTACAAGTAATGAAAGACATGAATTATGAAATTAGTTGTTGTATAACAATAAATTCGCAAAATAAGGATTCTTATCTTTATCACACTCCAAACACGCATCTTGCTAAATTTCAGTGCAGAACAATGTGTCTTCCGTTGTTAGTTGTTGATAGTGAAGGGCAGAAAGAAAAAGAGCTTGCGGACTTGAAAAAGGCATTAAAGCAGGCGATTAAAAAGTATGGTATTGAGGGTGTTGTTTCAGGTGCGCTTTTTTCAAGCTATCAACGCGATCGTATTGAGGCAGTTTGTGAGGAACTGGGTATTGTTATGTTTGCACCTTTATGGCACAAAGATCAGGAAAGGCAGTTGCGTGAAGTTATCAATGCGGGTTATGAAATTATTATGACGAGAGTTGCTGCTGATGGTTTAACAAAGGATTGGCTTGGAAGAAAGCTCACAATTCATGATATTTCAAAATTGAAAAAGTTAAGAATTAATGTTGCAGGTGAAGGCGGTGAGTACGAAACCTTAGTTCTTAATGCGCCTTTTTTTTCTAAAAGAATTCAGATTAGCAAAAGCAGAATAATCGAAGAATCTGAGAATTGTGCAACACTTGAGATTATTCGGGCAGTATTAGAATAATTATGCTGCTGCACGTTGTTTTCTCTTTCTCTTTTCTTTCTTAATGCGTTTTCGCTGCCATTTCCAGCGCATTTGGCGTTTTTTCTTCCAACGACGTGAGCTTCTCTTCATGGTAGTGTTATCCTGTAATTCATTTATAAACCTTGCTAAAAATAGGCGCCGCAACTTACTTGTGTTAAGTTAAATGTGGTTATTGATTATTATTTGTTGTGTCATCTTGTGCAATTGTTGCAAACTTTAGATTTCATTTTTGTATTTGCCGCTTTGTTCAGAAAGATGGCGTAATACTGCTCCTCTTAGTTCTTTTTTGTAGCTATCTAGATAATTAGGGTTTCTTTGAATACATTGTTGTCGGTAGTTTTGTGCTCCGTTGGGTTCGTCTTTTTTATTGTCTGCAATTGTGTATTTGGGAATTTTGTGGTGGTGGAGTGATTGTAGTGCTTTTAGTCCGAAGGTAGGTTTTCTTCGCACGTGAACAAAGGCAAGAGCGATTGTATTAACTTCAGTGTGCATTTCAACGCCGTGTTCGCTGCTTGTTGAAGTCACGCATGCTTCAATATCTTCTTCTTTGCATGCTTGACTGATTTCTGCGCAGATTTGTATTCTTTTTCTGAAGTCATACCCTGTTACTAGAACTTTTGGTTTTTCCACTGTAAAATATCCATAAATACTGCTGAGAATAAAAATCTGTGTATATATTATGTAGTAGTGTTTCTGAATTTGATAGTTTCTTCAATTGCTTTGTTTTTTTCATAATCTCTGAAAATAAGATGGCTTCCTTTGAGAATGATTAGCTCTTTCTTTGAGTTTATTCGTGAAAATGCTTTTTTTGCTTCATTAATGTCTGATGATGTGTCATCTTTTCCAAACAAGAACAGCACTGTTGAATTGAGTGTTTCTAGGTTTTCCAGAATCTTTTTGTTGAATTCTTGCAGTTCAAGCATCGGTCTTAATGGGAAGCTGAATGTTGTTATGTGTTTTTGTCTTCCAGTGGGGTCGTGGATTGATTCTCCCGGGTGGTTTCTTTTCAGATAATTAAGCAGTGGAGGTATTAGAAAGGAAATAGAGGGATTTGCTAGTGCTGAGCGCATTCCTAGAGGAATTCCTGCAAGCACTATTCCTTTGACAGGGTGCTCAATGGCGTATTTTAGAATGAGTGAGGCGCCCATGCTGCTTCCGAGAAGGTATGTGCAGTTTTTGGATGAGATTGTTTGTTCTATTTGGTTGTACCATTGGTTGACAGAATAGTTCAGTATTGCGCTTGGAACTCTTCCATGTCCTTCTAGTAATGGAACAAAAACGCTGTCATTGAATTGGGAATTTATGGCTATAGCCACCTCTCTTAATTCATCAGGTGTTGATGTGTAGCCGTGCACCATTACCCAGCACGTGTTTTTGCCTTCAAGTGAGAATGTGTTGGCTTTTTTTATGATTTCATTCTCATACTGCCAGTATGCTAGGTCTTTTTTATCAATTTCTTTTTCTTGAAGAAATCCGGTTTTGGTGAGAAGGATGAACAAAAGCGCAAGCAATACAGTCATCAAAATTGTTTTTTTCTTCATGATAGCCGGAGTGTTTTCAGCTTCATTTTTTTTGCGCTTAAAATAAGTTTTTGTAAGTCTTTTGGTGAGAGTTTGGATGCAGGGATATTTTTGGCTACTCCTCCGTCAATGTATTTTTCAAATACTGCTTGAAGTTTTATGCTGAATTCATTGTCTGCAAAAGTTGAGAATAATATTTTTTTGGGTGGCTTGAATGGTTTTTTGGCATATTGTGCCAGGTTAGAAATATCATAGCAATTGTGTTCTCTAAGCATTCTTTCTAGTGTGGGGTTGATTTCAAGAAAAGAATTCTCGTTTGTTATAATCTTTACGCTGTACTGGAATGGTTCTATGCCGGGTGATGTGTTTGTGAGAAGTGATGCGCCTGTTTCCATTATTGATAGGAGTTTTTCGTTTCTTGTTGGCTTTCCTGTTTTTTGTGAGGGATATTTGGTTCTTTCTTTTGCCAGCTCATCAGACATCTTTCTTGCTTCTGTTTTGATGAATAACATGAGTTCTTCAGCAAACTTAAGTGCTTTAGGGCTGGTGTAAGGTATGTTTAAGAGGGAGAGCATTTCTGCAAAGCCGTTTACGCTTATGCTTATTGTTCTTGACTGTTTTGTTATTTGTTCTGATTCTGGAAGGATGTATGCGTTTATGTCAATTGCATTGTCAAGCATGCGCACGCCTTCTCTTACTGCTTTTCTGAGTCGGTGCCATTCTGGTTTGTCATTTTTTACAAAGACAGGGAGGTTTATGCTTCCGCTGAACAAACACTGATAGTCATCCAGTGGTTGGTTGTTGCATATTGTTTTGTTCACGAAGGATATGTTTTTCGTTTTTGTAAGGATGTTCGCAAATAGCTCTTTTGCATTTACTTGAGATGTTTTATTGTCGTGTGGGTTTATGATTGAATAATTTGTTTCTTTTTCAATTGCTTCTAGAAATGCGTCATCCACAAAAGTCCAGTTGGTGAAGCAGTCAAAAGTCGTGTTTGAGAAGAGTGCAGAATCAGGGTGGCTTAATGCAATAGTTGCGTCATTTATGTGTTTTCCAAACACGATTTTTGTAATTGCATCATACATTTGTGCAAATGACAACGGTCCTGTTGCTTTGTTTTCAGCGTTTCTTACGATGTTTCCTTTTGGACGTATTTTGCTGAAATTAATTCCTGTAAAAATCCCTTGTTTGTTGCACATTACGAGTTGTTGGGCAGTGCGCATGATGCCTGCTAAGCTGTCTTCTGCACTAAAGGCAATGCATTGTGATAGTGCGTTTGTTCTTGCTGCGTTTGAAAGAATCTGGACAGATGGAAGAAACTCCATTTTTGTCATTGTTTGGTAAAATTCTTCTTCTGCTCTTATTGTGCTTGTGTGGTAGTTTTTTTCAGCCATTGCTAGTGCTTTTGCAACTCTTCTGAACATTCTGCTTGGGGTTTCTATGATGCGTGCATGTTCGTTTCTCATTAAGATGCCTGCAGAAAGAATATCTATTGTGTTTCCAGGAAGGTTGAGGTCATTTCTAATGCCTGCGTATGTCACGAATTCTGTTTTTTTGCTTCGTTTATATTCAGAATATGCCTGAACTGCTTTTTTGTATTTGGAGAGTTGTTTTTCAATAACATCTCTCAATTGCTTAGTTGTCGGGACAATGCCGGAAAATGTCTTTTCGATGTCAGTAATCACTGCATTGATTACTTTTTTTGATTCTGCGGGTAATACTGATTGTATGCTCGCAATAATCTTTTCCTGCTGGTATGGAACAATACTTCCATCCCTCTTTTTAACAAGAACGAGCCGTCCCATTCCCTTTGAGCGAAACTATGTTTATTATAAATCTTTCTAATAAAATCCGAAAGGTTTAAATAAGAAGGTGGCTGCGGCTTAGATATGACAGAACACAAGGGCTTACCTCTTGTAATACTTGGGATAGTGGCAGTGCTGGCTGTATTTGGCTTGGTGCTTATGTTTAATAGCTTTAAAAAGACAGGAAATCTTGTAGTAACCACTCCTGAGCTTCACAAGATGAGTGTTGAGGAACGGTGTGCGCAAAAAGCCACAATGGGAATAATAGACAAATCATGCGATTATCTGGCAAGGAAGAAGGCAGTATCTCCTGCAATGCAAGGTGGTGCCTATAGGTCAGAAATAATGAGTCAGCGATATAAGCAGGCCCATGCTGTGAAGTGAGTTGTCACTAAATCCTCTGAGCAGATAAAATGTTTGTCCTTGCTAGAATGTGGCTTAGCTGATTCTGCTGAAAATTCTCTGAATAAATAGCGTGTTTGCCTTGCAGCCAATGTTAGTTCTTATCTTAAATGAGGTCCTAACCTATCAGCAGCCCTTGTGCTCTGACTGCGAACTTTAACGCAATTAGCTGTTTTATTGACAAGAGCAATACCCTTTGTTGCGCTCTGTTGCAAACACAACGCAAACACATGGTAAGGGCTAAGTATAACGACAAGATAAGATACGTTCAAATCATGAGCCAAGCCACAAGGGCTGCTAGGAAATAACAACATATTCTTTGATAGGTATTAGCTGGCTGTGGAGCAACAATGGCATATTTGTAAATGATTATTGGCAGTTACAGGGAAGAATTATGGGTTATTTTATCATTATTAGCCAAGGTATGTGCGAAAGGTTTAAATAATAGTTTGTCCGCACTCTTTCTAATACATGCTGAGGTGATAAAAGTATGGAAGAAACAAAAGGAGTTGCGTTGGCAATCTTAGGAATAGTGGCAGTAGTTGCAGTTTTCGGACTGGTATTGCTGTTTACTAGCGCAAAAACAGGTAAGGTCAGTGCCTACGTGCAAGGACCAAGCAGTTGGGATGATATGGTAGCAGAATGCGAAGCTGGACAGGGAGATCCAAGAACGTGTGATGAAATATTAGGCGCTCACTACGATAGCTTAGCACAGACGCAGCCAGAGTTTGACTATGATCAGACTGCATATAGCACTGCTCGCTACGGATAGATGGAAAAATTACTTCTTGCCATTTTTTTTGGCGTATTTTTGGTAGGTGGTATTGCGTCATTAATATTAATACAGACAGAGAGCACTGGCGCATCAACCTATCTTACAACGCCAAAATATGTTTCTTGTAGGTATATGGATTATGATAGGTTTGGTGATTGTGTAAGAGTTGAGAAACAGTATGGTGTGCGGTGTAGTCCTCCAATGGATGCAGAATTTCATAATTGGGGTAAAGGACTGAGCACTCAAATGAGACCTTGCGAATATTCAGGCATAGTTAAGTTCTAGAGTGGTTTAAAGACATGAAGGCGTGTTTTCTAGCAGTTATCTTTTTTGGCTTTGCCAATAACATTTGACATATCTCCTCTTAAAGGTTTACGTATTAATAAATCTTTCTATTTTGTCGCCACTTATGAATGACAAATAGACTTAATCGTTCGCTCTTTTATGGCGTTCAGGTAATTCATTTGCAGAATAAGTTACAGTCACAACGCCGTTCTTGCTGTCTATAGACAGTGTTCCTTTCGGTTTTGCTACTCCTGGCGGAGTATACCATTCATTTGTAATTTGCTGCATGCCATTCACACTTACTATTCCATTCTGTGTTGAAGCTTTGACTTTTAGTGGTGCCATTAAGCGTATGGTTACGCAGCCGTTCTTACTTGCAATGTCTCCGGGATGAATGACTTCGCCTGTTACAGTCCCGTTTTTTGAGTCTGCGAGTATATCCAAATCTTTGATTCTTCTAGGCATATAAACTGTGCCGTCTAATTCTTGAATCATTAATCTTCCTTCTGCATACACTGGTTCTGAACTTATATTGCCTTCTACACGAACAGATCTGCCGTCTGTGAGTGCTAGCGCTATATTTCCAGTATTACAGCACACTGATACTAAATCTCTTTTTTTAACCGGGTATGCTTTATCTATTTCGTACTCAGGTGGGCTGTTATTTCCTATGACTATTGTTGATCCTGTTAATCTGACTTCAAGATTTCTACCTGTAACTGCTGGTCTACCGCCGGCATACACATTACCGTGGCATGTGCCTCCTATTGATATGCCTCCGGGTCCTGCAGAAATAGCGCCACGTCCAATAGCTATCGTACCAGTGCCTATGACTGTTGCATTACCTCCTTCTCCAGAAACATATGTTACACCTCTTCGGCTAACATGAATTTCAGTATCATCAACTTTAATTCTTCCATTTTCTGGAATTTGACCGGTAATTACTCTGCCTTGTGCATCTACAGTTGCAAAGGTGTTATCGTTATACAGAACGACGTTATTAACTATGCTTGTAATATCAGCATCCTTTTCTGGAAGTTGCACGCCCTGTATCATTGGCGCGGTTGTCTTTTTTCTTCTGAAAAAATCTGTCATATGAATAGGAATGGTGCACCGTATTTAAACCTTTTCATTTACTCACCATTCAGTAGTTGCTGCTATTTTTTTTAAGAATTAGATGGAAAATTTGCTTGTCTGGCTGTGTTTTGTTGTTTTTCCCTTTGCTGTATCATCGCGAGAGCATTTATTTGTTCGTTAAGCACTGTTCTTGCTGCATCAATGGTTTCTGTCTCAAGTATTTGTTCTGAAATATCCTCAAGCATCTCAATGTTTTCACCGAGTCCATACAAGATTTTTACAGCAGCACAAATTTCTTCATGCTCGCATGAGCCGTGAAAATTAAGTGTTTTTGAGTTAGAAACTCTGTGAGCGAGCAATATTTCTAGTTCATTAAGTAATGGGAGGCCGTCGGTGATTTCAATTTCCATAATTGCTTGCGTGCCAAACCCTCTTTTTTGTAAGTTTCGTGAAGAGATTGTATTTGCATACCATGTTGCACTGGGTGCTTTTGGTGTAATCATGTCTGATGGAATGATTGCAAAAATCATTCTGGCATATCTTTGTGCACTATCATCAGGAAGATTATTTACTATCTCTTCACAGTCATGTAAAATACTATTAATAGTATGCGTGTTTAATTCAGATAATACTCTCTCAAGATCATTTTTATCTTTTTTCAGGAGTGTAGGACCAACTGGTTTTTTTTCATCACTTATTTTTTTTGCACCATCCTGCAGTAACGTAAGAATCTCTTCACCTGTCGGGGTCGTATATCTGTTTAGCAAAAGCAGGCATTGGACAGGAATGGTTATTTCTTGTCCTGTTTGAGGAAGAGTTAAGTCCATTTCAGTATCTCTTGCATAAATTGCAAAAGGAAACAATTCTTTGTATTCTATCATACGCTATTTTGTAGCGCGAGGAATAAAAAGGTTACGGTCATTTTGTGCACTCAAAAAGAGTAAGAGTGTAAGAGCGAGTTCTCTTCCCGCACCTGCTAATACTTCTCAGAGAATGTGTTGTTATTTCCTAGCAACCCTCTCGGAAAAAAAATAAGGGCGTGAGATGATACTGCCGTTTTACAGCCCTTGTGGCTTGACTCGTGATTTGAAAGCTTTTTGTCTTGTCGTTATACTTAGCCATTATCTTTTGTTTGCGTTGTGTTTGCAACCGGCTGCAACAAA
>JACQMV010000022.1 GCA_016203395.1 Candidatus Woesearchaeota archaeon
CCGTGCCTTTATTATCGTTACTGGTTTATCTATCTTTCGCCACTTTCGGATCTACTGTGTGAATAGAAACCCATTTAAACTTAGAAAGAATATATGATGTATGGAAAAATTAATTACTAAAGACATGACTATTGGAGATGTTATTCAGAAGTATCCCTCCAGCATTGAAGTGCTGCTTGCTGCAGGAGTTCATTGTGTCGGCTGCCATGTCAGCTATTTTGAAACACTTGAAGAGGGCTTTAAAGGACACGGTATGAGCGATGAGGAAATAAATACAGTGATAACAGAACTCAATAATGCTGTTAAGGATGATGCAGCTTCAGGAGAAATCATCTCCCTAACAAAAAAAGCAGCTGATAAGCTCAAGGAGATACTTCAAGCAGAAGGCAAACCAAACTCAGGACTGAGAGTAGACATTACACCCGGTGGCTGCGAAGGCAATAGTTATGCATTAGAACTTGCTGATGCACAGGGAAATGATGAAGCATTTGAAATGCATGGCGTAAAGGTTTTTGTAAGCAAAGAAAACATTGAACTTGTCAAAGGCAGCAAAATTGATTACGTGGATGCATTACAAGACGGCGGGTTCAGAATAAGCAACCCAAACAAACAACATTGCGGCTGCGGTAAAAGCTTTAGCTAAAAATCAAGAGACAACTACTCTCCTTTTAGTAATTGTCAACTGCTGTGGATAAATATTTGCACAAGCTACAACTACGTCTATTAGCAACTATTGACAATCTGTTACAGGGCAATAAAAGAAAAAAAATTAGTTGGCTGTTTGTTTTGGTTTATTAGTAGTAGCTGCTAATGCTTTATACTTTGCTATTTCACCGTCATTAAACTGTTCAAATTCTTTAAGAAGCGCTTTACCAAATCTGATTGCGTCTGTAGAATAACTTTTAACGATACTGCCCAGTGCTGCAGGATTAATTCCGATACCAGACAGCTTAATATCTCCTTCAACATCAGGTTCGGCTGTGACTGGAGTTGGTGTATCTAATCTCTTTTGAAGATTCTCTAGCATATCAACTGCCTCAGCCAGTGCTTTCTTAGTTCCTGAATATTTTTTTTCATACGCTTCTATTGAGCCATAAACTTTTTGTATAATCCCCACCATTATTTTTCTAGATCTTATAACTTTATCAGGAGACTTACCTGTTACCTGACAATAATCACTTATTGCCTGAACATAATCTTCTGACCTTTTAAAGTTCTCAGAAGCTTCCTTAAGTGCCTGAGTAGCTTGTTGTATTTCCTTTACAGGTGCATATTTCTCACTTTGCGAAAACTCAATCAAACATTCTAACGGGCTTTTTCCTTCTCCAAACCCTGCTTCAAGCACTCCACGCACAACTGGCGAGTACATAACCTGTTTAACTGGGTCCCATAGTGTAAGCACAGAATCACTCATAAGCCCGAAGAACCCTGTCACTAAATGTCGTGCAGAACTAAATTCCAAGTCCTTTCCGACAGCACTCACAGCACCAGCATACGCTTTCTCTATTTGTTCGGCAGAATACCTTCTTAATGCGGCTCTTACTTCTTCAGTAGGAGTTTTTTGATACGGTGTAGCAGGATTCATTCCTGCTAATATTCCACTTAATACTGCAGCTTTTAATTTTTCAGTAGGAGATTTTTCATACGGGAGTCTGAACATCTTATTAACTTTCTTTAATTCTTTCAATACTTCTGAAAGACCCTCAAGGTCAGGATTACCTTCTTCATCAGGAGCTCCTGTAGTAAATTTGAACGTCGCACCTTTAAATTCACCTAACTTTCCAAATATCTTTTCAAAATCCTTGTCCAGTCCGCTTCCCATTTTTGATCCTCCAATTGAATAATCACAAGGTAGTACACAGGCGATTTATAAACCTTTTGGAAATATACCCATTCTACAGTGACACTTAACGATATACTTTATAACCATTTTCACTCGGCTCTAACTATAAAGAATGCGTACATAAGATAATAGTATTCTTCCGCAAACCCCGTGCTTGTAACTGATAATGCCTAACAAAGAACGTGTTGTTATTTCCTAGCAGCCCTTGTGGCTTGATGGGTAGTTTGAATGTATTTTGTTTTGTTGTCACACCACGCCCTTACCATGCGCTTGCAACTGCTACTACTTATCAAAGAGTGTGTTGCTATTTTTCTACAGCCCTTGTGGCTTGGCTCATGATTTGAACGTATCTTTTCTTGTCTTCACACCAAAGCCCTTACCATGTGTTTGCACCGTGTTTGTAATCATTTGCAACAAATTGTATTGCTCAAGACAAATAAACAGTTGAGCACATTAAAGTTCACAATAAGAGCACAAGGACTGTAGGGCAAATATGCCATTTGTTTAGCGTATTTTTAGCAAGGGCTGTGGGAAAAATACATTACCAAATCAGGTTATTTCTAGGGGTGCAACAAAGGGTGAGCAGTAAGACAAAAACTTAACTTATTCAGATAATTTTTAGCAGGGCTTCAGATAGGTTTTTAAACCCGAGTATTGTGTTAATTCCATGGCAAAATTAAGAAAGTTCTGTGCTTACAAGAGCGTAAAACGACCTTACACTCGCTTTTCTAAATACAAAACAAAGAATTATATCAGAAGCAGGCCTCATTGCAGAATAACCATGTTTGATCTTGGCAACAAGCAAAAACAATTCAAGCATTGCCTTAAACTGATAAGCAAGGACAGAGCTCAGATAAGAGATACTGCACTTGAGAGTGCAAGACAAACTGCGAACAAGTGGCTAGAAAAAACATTGTCAGTTGCCGGCTATCGTTTAGTTGTGCAGGTTTTTCCACATCACGTTTTAAGAGAGAACCCTCTGGCTAGTGCAGCAGGAGCTGATAGAATGAGCACTGGAATGGCGCACTCATTCGGGAAAAATATAGGCGTTGCCGCCCAAGTTTCACCCGGCAAAGTACTTATGAGCGTGTACTATGATGAAGATTTTGAAACAGCAAAAAAAGCATTAAAAAGGGCATCATTAAAACTGCCTGTAAGATGCATTATGGAATGATAACGTTTGATGATTTTCTAAAAGTAGATATTCGTGTCGGAAAAATTGTAGAAATCAAGGACTTTCCAGAAGCAAGAAGCCCTGCATATAAACTGAAGATTGATTTTGGAAAAGAAATAGGCATAAAGACAAGCTCTGCACAACTTGTGAGGGAACATCCCAAAGAAGAACTCCTCGGCATTCTTGTAATGGCAGTTATTAACTTTCCTCCAAAAATGATAGGTGGCTTTAAATCAGAGGTTTTGACACTCGGAGTGCCTGGAAGAAACGGGCAGTGGACACTTATAGGACCTTACAAAGATGTTGAAATAGGCGGGAGAATGAAATAACACTATTCTTTAGTTATTATTTCAACTTTATCTGTAATTAAAACCGTGTGTTCGCTTTGTGCAACAGCTGCTTTGCTTTTCTCAATCAGTGGCGGATACCCATGAATTGCTCCCATACGATGTAGCTCTTTCAGTGCCAGCCGTGTTTTACCTTCCCCGAATTTTCTTGCAAGCCATCTCGTGCAAAAAGGAAGGGTTTTGTATTCTTTTTCTATAAACTGCTGAACCTCTCTTGCAAACATTCCTCGTATAGGCCCCTGTCTGTTGAATGAAAAAATGTTCGGCTCCTGCTCAGAATCAACAACCATGCCTGCTCCAGTGGTTGAAAACGGTTCTACAGCAAAAACTCCTTCTGTGAGAAGATTATTGTTGCCATTATCATGATTTGGTATTGTTGGAGGAATGTGCACTAAATACTCTCCTAATCCATGCCCTGAAAGATTTCTGATTGGCTGGAATCCTAAAGACATTATTGTGTGCTCAATCAGTTCACCTATTTTTGCCAAACTCACTGTTTTGAATTCCTTGATAACCAGTTTTATTGCTTCATCTCTTGCTTTTTCAGCAGCATGAATCATTCCATCATATTTTCCACTTAAGTCAACAGTTATAGCATTATCTCCTATCATGCCATTGATACACACTCCCAAATCAAGCTTTACTATTTCTCCATTAAATTTTTTAGTATCATTCAAACCCGGACATGAATGCGCAGCAGTATCATTTGTACTTATCTGAACAGGAAAAGCAGGACTCCCTCCTAACGCATTTATCTTCTCCTCTATCTTATCGCAAATCTCAACAATAACTGCTCCATCTTTGATTAACTGCTTGCCATACTCCAGCGCCTGTGCAGCAATTTTTCCTGCTTTTTTCAAGCTTTCAACGTCCATAAACAAAAAATAACGAATAGCGCATATAAACCTGTTGATTTACAAAAGTTCAGCAGCATTTTTCTTTTGCTTCAACGAAACAGGTTTGGTTAAAAGTATCTATCTACGAAAATGCATTACTCCAATAAGCTGTCTTAGCACTTCAACACTTACTTCTTTGTTTTGTATGAGTGCAGAATACTTTTCTCTTAAACTTAATGCTGGCTCAAAATTTCCCCAATCCATAAAGTCGTTATACGTGTCATTAACAACTTGTTTTATCTCACCGTCAGATAATTTATGTTTTTGTCTAATCTTTTCTGAAGAGTTGTCTGGGCGCATTAATGAACGCGCAAAGAATTCTACCATTAGCGGGTGAACAATATCCTCTGGAAGCTCAAGTTCAGCAACCGCTTTTTCAAAAGTTTCATATCCCTCAACATAGTTATTTTTCGTATGTACTTCAATCAATTTTCTGCCTGCAAGAACAACTTTGTTTCTGGTTAAGTATGCTTTTGCTAATTGACCAGCACTAAAATAGTTCTGGCCACCAAAACCACTATCGGTTTCCATTAAATGAGCATAAGCGAGTGCAGCAACTGCTTTTACTCTATTTTCAGGAATTCCTTTGGCTGCTTCCTTGACCAAACTCATATACGCCGGAGTTTCTTCTTCCTCAATATCAATACCTCCTCCATTAGACATAACACTAAATAATCTTTTCTCCATAATAGCAGAAATTATTTTATCGTGTAAATGAAGAATGTCTCTTGCCATTCTAAGTTCTATATCATATTCTCCTTCTTCATGCGCTGCGGCATAAACCTTCTTTGCTATTCTTACCCTATCTGCATCTTTAATGCCTGAGATTTCAGCCCTTTCAAGAATGCCAAGCAAACCACTTGCATTCCGACTAATATCGGTTCTATCTATTTCAGCCACAGCTATTTCACCACTGTGTTGTTCGGCTTTTCCAGTATTTCCTATCTGTCTATAAAAGTGAGCTTTCAAATCATTATTTTTTATACCTTCAACTATTATTTCCAGTTGTTTTATTGTATCAGCATCCAGTGTGGAAGGATCAACAACCCTGATTTTTAGAGGATCTGGTTCCTCAATAGATTTAGGTTGTATTAATCCGACTTTTATTAAACTCTTCTCAAGAACAGACATTACGTTATCAAGAGATGAGTGAGCATCTCTTAATTGTGTCATTGTTGCAGCCACAGGTATGAATTGGTCTCCAACTAATTCTGTACACTCAAATTTTTTAACATACGACATTGATATGACATCAGCACCCTTTTCCGGCTCTTTAACACCTTCTGTCATTAACTTTTCAATAATTCCTATACTCTCTTCTGACATAACCTGCATTTTGGGAACAGCAGACAGCAAAGGAGCTTGTCTAACATCAGAGGTAATATCCACTAAAACACGCAGTGTTTGATTATATAATAAGAAATGAGTTACCTGCGTTATATTACCTGAATCATACATCTCATCTTGCGTGGCTTTTGCAAAAAAAAGTTTATCTGGCATTTTATGTGGCTTAATAGCTCCTGCCTTTTTAAAACTTTCTCTTGTAACTATTGTTTGATACTAACAAAGCAGGATGTCTGATGTTTATTCGGAGCACTATTTCTACGCTTCTCCATTAGCCCTTTTTAAAATACAGCAAAGTGTTTCTTCAAATTCGCGCTCAGTTACTTTAAGTGCGGCGTTCATTGCTTTTTGATACCTTAACGGTTCACTATAAGAATAGAAATTCTTAGTATAAACCTTAAGCAATGTTACTATCTCAATAACTCTTCCTTCTTTTTTGCTTACCTGCTTGACTTATACACCTTCATTGCGTCGGTAAGTAAGAAGTCATCTAAGATATAATAGCGAACAAAAGTAATTAATGATCATTTCGCTATTATATTCGCAGAACATAACAATTTTTTATTACTTATTTATGTTCTGCGTTATAGTTTCTTTTTTAGCAGCTAGTGTGGCTTGACTCATACTCCGCCTTTACTATGTATCTGCACTGTGCTTGCAATCATTCGCAGCAGTAATGTAACAGGCACAAACTGATGTATGGCTCATGACAAACAATACACAAACCTGCGTTAAAGTTCACAGTCAGAGCACATGAGCTGCTGATAAAGTATGACCCAATTTAGCAGTATCTGCAGAGCAATAATATTATTTACTCAAGTACGACTTATGGCTGTGGGAAGAATGTTACAGCACCTAATTAGAGCATGAACAGTGAGCTGCGGAGCAAATTTAAATAGTATGAGTTGAAAACATGTTCATGCAGCTTCCTTTTGAGAAAATAACTCGTGCAGTCATAACAAGAGTCTTGGCGCAGACAAATCCCGTGTATGGGTGCAGACCAGAAGACAGACCAGTAGAGCATTTGATTGAGAAAGGCGTTGTTGTTGTGAACAAATCAAAAGGTCCCACAAGTCATCAAGTTGCTGGGTACGTAAAAAAGATACTTCAGCTTTCTAAAGCAGGGCACGGTGGAACTCTTGACCCTGCTGTCACAGGAGTGCTACCAGTTGCTCTCGGAAAAGCAACAAGAGTTGTGCAAGCACTACTTACAGCAGGAAAAGAATACGTGTGCCTTATGAAGATTCATAATGAGGTTAATGAAGATACTATTAAAGAGCAACTTGAAAAGATTCGAGGTAAAATAAAGCAGTTGCCACCTGTGAAATCAGCAGTTAGAAGAGAAGTAAGGACAAGAGAAATATACTATGTTACATTTCTAGAAATGAAAGAAAAACACGTGTTGTTCAGAATCGGCTGCGAAGCAGGAACGTACATAAGAAAATTCGTACACGACTTTGGCAAACCAATAGGAGGTGCGCACATGGTTCAGCTCATAAGAACAAAAGCAGGACCTTTTAACACATCACAAATGCACACATTACAAGAATTGGAAGATGCTTACGCATTTTGGAAAGAAGGAAACAGCAAACTGATTAGAACGTGTGTACTGCCTTATGAAGCAGCTGTAGTGCACCTGCCAAAGATATGGATACAGGATAAAGCAGTGGCAAGCATAGCCCACGGAGCAGATCTTCACATGCCGGGAATAGCCCGATTTGAGTCTGATATAAAGATAGGTGAGCCAATAGCAATTATGACGCTGAAGGATGAGCTTGTTGCTCTTGCGCAGGCAAAATCAAACAGCGAAGACATGCTTAAAGATAAAGGGATTACAGCACACCCGTACGCAGTGTTTATAGAACCAGATGTTTATGGGAATTAAAACAAATGCATGCCTTTCAGACAATCTCTGATTAATTGCTTGCATGTTTGCACTTTCATGCGCAAAGAATAATCAGTAGATGCTCTATCAACCTGTTCAAGCTTGTCCAACAACTGCATGTAAAACCGTATAAGATCGCCTTCAGGCATACTAGTGTTTTGCATTATTTCAATAAACGTTTTGTGCTCAATCAATGGCATTATAATCGCGCTTAAGTAGTGCATTATATCCCATTTTTTAAGGCGCAAGTAAGAATGTTTTTTTAAATCAATTATCAAGTTCCTTGCAGAATAATTCCTGTAAAACTCAACTTCCCGTCTCGGCTCATAAACTATAGTTGCTAAAAGAAGAAGTATTGAATACTCATCAATCTCAATGAAATTACAGAAAATCTGGCTTATCTCAAGCTCATTTGAAAAGATGTGAGTTGTGAACTTTCCAAGCTCTGTAAGTGCATGACCTTTAACATAGTTCATTCTTGTGAGTGTTTTAAGAATTTTATCATACCTTGCTTTGATATCGCTCGGCAGCTTTCTTCTTGATTGCTGAAATGTATACAAATTCTGACTCAAGATGTTGATTATTTCCTCGTCTGAATGACGATGAATCATGTTAAGAACCGTATTATACGTAAGCTTGAACTGAGACTTTACTGTTTCTGAAGTTTTGGTTGTAAGCTTATGAATCTTTACAATATCATCCAGCCGCCTGTTAATTATTGCAATCGCCAGTCCTTCTTTGTCAATCCCCCTTCTTCCGGCTCTGCCTGCTATCTGGTAGAACTCTCTGCTAGTGAGATAACGAAAGCCCTGTGCAGTGTATTTGCGCAATGAATCAAAAACCACTGTTTTAGCAGGCATGTTAATCCCAACAGCAAAAGTTTCAGTTGCAAACAACACCTTGATAAGAGATTTGCTGAACAATTTTTCAACAATATGCTTGAGTTCAGGAAGCATGCCTGCATTATGAAAGGCAATCCCCCTTGGAAGGCACTGCCTTATATCCTGTGCAGTTTTCAATGATTTTGCTTCATTACTCAATTTTTTAAACTCTTCAACAATAAACAAAGAAATTTCCTGCTTTTCAACATGCGAAAGAAAGTCATGCTGTTTTGCAAGCTTCAATGCATAATCCTGCGTTTTCGCCCTTGAAAAAGCAAAATAAATGCACGGCAGTTTTTCATCATCTTTTAATTCCTTAGTGAGAGAAAGAAATTCCTCCCTTTTTTCCCTCTTACCATAATGAGGAATGTTATCAAGATTCTTTCTTCTTTTTATCTCTGCAATAGACGTAACGCCCAAATCAGCATCGTAATAATTAATGCTCAAAGGCACTGGCCGCTCATCATGCCTAATAACGTGCACTTTATGATGTTTTATACTTTCTATCCAAGAAGCCAGCTCATCAGCATTCGGAATAGTAGCAGACAACAACAAGAACCGGACATTATCAGGGCTGAAGATAATGCTCTCCTCCCACACATAGCCGCGTTCAGGATCCCCTAAATAATGTATCTCGTCCATAATACAATAACGCACATCCAGAATTGCAGGATCCTTCACAATCACCATATTCCTGTACACTTCTGTAGTCATAATAAGCACAGGCGCTCTTGAATTAATCACAATATCACCTGTTACAAGCCCTATATTCTCCTCACCGTACTGCTTACAAAAATCCTCATACTTCTGATTGGACAATGCTTTAATTGGAGCAGTGTAAATCACCCTTTTACCCTCTTTCAAGTCCTTATCAATGATGTAGTCAGCAATCAATGTTTTTCCAGAACCAGTCGGAGCAGAAACTAACACAGAATGCGCATGAGAAATAACCTCTATTGCCTCTTCCTGAAACTTATCAAGAGTGTAATTGTTGAATTGCATTTCAAACACGTATAAACTGCTGTTTAAATAAGTATGTGCCTTGCTAAGAATCAGGTGACAAATGCGTCATTGCCCAGCTCTAAAGGTACGCAAATACTCTCCAGCAGTTTTCGTGGCCTGTTTCGTTCTAATACTTAGCCATTTACGTTGTGTTTGCAACACAGCGCAACTTGAATTAAGATAGATATTCAGTATACGCAAAACCGTGAACAGCGAAACCACACTCTTGTTTTATTCTTTCAAAGTCATCCTTCAGTAATGCATTCAAATGCTCAAGATCGTCAGCACTAACGCCACCTGAAACCTCCGGAGGATTAAGACCAATAATAGGAGTTTTCTGATCAACATCAAACATTACCTCATACTCTTTAATAGAATGACCAGATGGAAGTTTCGGATTCAACTCTGCAATGTATGCAGCAAATGCGCGCTCCATATCTTTAAATAACTGTTCTTCAGATTGCTCAAACAATTCTTTATCCTGCATATACCTGCTTATTCTGGCTGAAAGATCCGGCATACGAACAATAATCTTCATGATACTTATAAACCTATAGATTTATTAATGCGCGTTCTTGTATTTTGACGTATGTTTGAGCAAGAGCTATTGAGTATTGTTAAAAAGATTTCACCACTTGCAGCACTACAAACTCCTCCTGATGATTCTTTCGGAGATTACTCAATGGCTTGCTTTTTTTTAGCAAAAGAAATGAAAAAAAGTCCTGTAAAAATTGCTGAAGAACTTGCTTCATCAATAAAAAAACCAGATTTTGTTGAGCGCATTGAATCAAAAAATGGCTACGTGAACTTTTTTCTTAAAAAAGAAACAATCGCTGAAACCGTGCTGTCAAGAATAATTAGCGAAAAAAACAATTATGGACATTCAAATGCCGGAAAAGGAAAAACAATAGTAATTGATTACTCGCACCCGAATGTTGCCAAACCGTTCGGAATAGGCCATTTAAGATCAACAGTTATTGGAAACGCGCTTGTTAAAATGCTTCAGGCAACCGGGTATAAAGTAGTAAGACTAAACTACTTAGGTGACTGGGGAACACCTTTTGGAAAATACATAGAAGCATTCAAACTATGGGGCAGCCAAAAAGAACTGGAAGCAAACCCTATCAAGCACTTGTACGAGCTGTATGTAAAATACAATAAAGAAGCAGAAGAAAATGAACAATTCCAGGAAAAAGCAAGAAACTGGTTCAAAAAACTGGAAGAAGGAGATAAAGACGCACTGAAGTTATGGAAACTATTCAGAGAGGTCTCGCTCAAAGAATTCATGCGCATATACAAAATACTGGGCGTGGATTTTGATTCCTACGATGGAGAGTATTCAATGAAAGACAATGTTGATGGCATAATCAAATTGCTTGAAAAAAAAGGACTGACGAAAATAGACAAAGGCGCATTGATTGTGGAGCTTGAAGGAACCCCATTAATGCTGAGAAAAAGCGACGAAGCAAGCACGTATGCATCAAGAGATCTGGCAGCAATAAAACACAGAATAGAGTCATTAAAAGCAGACATATTGTTATATATTGTTGGCAATGAACAAGCCCTTCACTTCCAGCAGGTCTTTAATGTTGCCAAAAAACTCAACTTCAAGCAAAAAATGGAACACATAAAATTCGGCCTTTATTTAGACAGTTCTGGAAAAAAAATGGCAACAAGAAAAGGAACACTGATAATGCTTGACCAAGTGCTAAATGAAACAATCGCACTTGCACTACGGCTTATCAAAGAAAAAAATCCCGAATTGAAAAATAAAGAACAAACAGCAAATGATGTTGGCGTTGGAGCAGTGATCTTCGGCGATCTCGTCAATGACAGAATCAAAGACGTCGTTTTTGATTGGGAAAAGATAGTCCAGTTTGAAGGCGACACAGGACCTTACCTCCAGTACACTCATGCACGGGCATGCAACATCCTTGCCAAAGCAAGTCCGGGAAAACCGGATTTCAGCCAACTCAAGGAGGACATTGAAAAACACCTAATTATTGTATTATCAAAATATCCTGAAATTGTTGCACACGCTGTAACTGATTATAAACCACACATACTAGCGCAATACCTTCTTGAAACAGGACACGCATTCAATGAATTCTATCATGCCTGCCCAGTTATCAAGGCAGATGAAAACATTAAAAATGCACGACTGCATCTTGTCAAAGCAGCAAGCATAGTATTAAGCAACGGACTCGGATTGTTAGGAATTAAAGCACCTGCAGAAATGTGAGCTCATTGCAAACTCATGTTTAATACCACTGCAACTTGCCTAAATGTACAAAACGTTCTAAGTATTTTTCTGCCTGTTGTGGTGTTAGCAAGATTTTTTCGCGAATTTCATCCGCTCTAAACTGGTTTGGTCCTTCAATGTCATAATGCCTCACAACACCAACACATCCTTCACTGCTCCCAGCATACCAAAAAACATTTTTTCCTGTGATGTTTATTCCTGTAATGCTTTCAATACATCCTTTATGGTTTCCAGCACACCAAAAAGCGCCGTTTCCTGTGATGTTTATTCCTGTAATATTTCTAACGCTTCCTTCATCGCCTCCAGCAAACTCAAAAGCAGCGTTTCCTGTGATGTTTATTCCTGTGATGCTTTCAATAATTCCTTTATGGCTTCCAGCAAACAAAAAGGCGTGGTCTCCTGTTAGGTTTTTTACTATTATGTTGTTTGCTTTTCTCGTCCAAGCAAAAAGATAATGAAATGTTTTGTTACCTAAATCAACATTGATTGTTGTTTGTGCTTGTTTTTGTGTGAGTGCTGAAACTAATGCACCAGTAAAGATACCTAACCTCGTCCATTGTTGCTCAGTATATGTTTTGTCTGCGTGTGCTAGAATGAATGATTCTATGTCTCCTGCATCATAAC
>JACQMV010000028.1 GCA_016203395.1 Candidatus Woesearchaeota archaeon
CATGACGAATAATACGCAAACTTGCGTTAAAGTTCACAGTCAGAGCGCAAGAGCCGCTGATAAATAATAATCTCATTTAAGATAAGAATTAGCAGTGGCTGTGGGGCAAATAACTAATTATTTAATTAGCGTTTTAGCAATGGCAAATTCAAAATGATTCAAAACATTTTTTTACTTAACTGGCTCAGCAGGTACAACTAGTTGCTTCTTGAGTAAACACGCCTTGATAAAACCAGAAAACAAAGGAGCAGGATGAAGCAAGCTTGAACGAAACTCAGGGTGGGCTTGAGTAGCAATAAAAAAAGGATGAGAAGGAATCTCAACAAACTCAGCGAGCTTAGTGCCATCAGTCCTTTCATGCCAGCCAGAAATCACAAGTCCGCGCTCCTCAAGCAAAGACAAATAAGCAGGATTTAGCTCATAACGATGACGGTGAACCTCAACAACAACATTCTTGCTAATAATACCCGTTCGCTCAATAGGAAGTTTAGTAATCAATTCAGAATCCTCCTTAAGACGACGCGCATACAAAGAATGCGCCAAAGAATTCTGAAGAATATTAGCAGCATAAGCACCAAGACGCATAGAAGCTCCCTTCTCCTTAACAACACCCTGTTCTGGAAGAATATCAATAACCTTATCCTTAACAGACGGCTCAACCTCAGTAGTATGAGCACTCAAACCACAAACATTCCGGGAATACTCTACAACAGCCAGCTGCATACCATAACACAAGCCAAGATAAGGAACTTTATTCTCGCGAGCAAACTTAATAGCAGAAATCTTACCATCAACACCTGAACTGCCAAAACCACCCGGAACAATAATACCGTCAAAACCAGACAAATCAACACCTTCAGAAGCATCGATAAAAGCAACACTTATAGCACAATCATTAGCAGCACCAGCATGAACCAAACTCTCATGAATACTTATATAGGAATCCTTCAAAGTAAAATCACCAACAGTAACATACTTACCAACAAGAGCAACACTAACTATCTTTGAAGGATGAAGAATCTTACTAACACTATCGGCCCAAACGTCCCAGTTCGGCTTTTTCTTCTGTTTAATCCCGAACCGCTTCAAAAGCTTCAAACCAAGCTCCTGCTTTTCAAAATTCAAAGGAACCTCATAAATAGAAGAAACATCAGGCGCAGAAATAATGTTATCCGAAGAAATATTCGCATAAGTCTCAATCTTCTTCTTCCGAACATCATCCAAAGATACTTTAGCCCTGCACAAAATAAAATCAGGAACCAAACCCTGCTCAACCATCAAACGAATAGCAGTCTGCGTTGGCTTAGTCTTCATCTCTCCGACATTGTCAGGAATTGGCAAATAAGTAATCAAAACATAAACAATATTCTCACGACCAACCTCCCGCTCCAAACTCTTAATAGCAAACATAAAAGGAACATTTTCGTAATCACCAACAGTGCCGCCAATTTCAACCAAAACAAAATCAAAACCGTCAGAAACCTCCTTAATCCGGAGCTTAATCTCATCAGTCAAGTGAGGAATCAACTGCACTGTCTGCCCAAGAAAATCACCACGGCGCTCTTTCTCAATCAACGTGCGAAAAACCTGACCAGTAGTAATATTATTCCTCTTAGAAATCGGAAAACCCAAAAAACGCTCATAATTTCCCAAATCCTGATCAATCTCACCACCATCCAACGTAACCCAAACCTCACCATGCTCAGTAGGCCTCAACGTTCCTGCATCACAATTAATGTAAGGATCAATCTTTACAGCAGTAGTAGAAAAACCATAACTCTGCAAAATTTTACCAATAGAAGCCGTAGCTACTCCCTTACCAACACCAGACATTACACCTCCACAAACGACAATGTATTTCGTCACTAAATTAAAAAAACAAAACAAGAATTAAAAAGCATATCGGTGATGCAAAAGATATAATAAAAGCAGGATTTTTTTTCCTAGGCCAGAACCACTGAAACTGCACAGACATTTGTCAAAAAAACAGAAATGAACTGCCCTGTCAGCGCGTAATACTACATAAGCAGGAATAATTCAACAAACGCAATAACTTATAAATATCAGATTATGACCTAGATAATATGAGCATAGAAGAATTCAAGAAATCACTAAGAAATGCAAGAATAAACTTTGAAGCAGCAAGAAAAACAGGACTCGGCTGGAGCATAGGGAGCATAGCAAGATACGACAAACAAAAAGCAGAATCAAACAGAAACGCATACAAAACAGCAATAACTACACTAGAACAGGAAAGCAAAGCACTACACAACCTAAGAGACCACGTATCAGGAAATGAAGAACAAATAGATAGAATAGCAGGGCTCGTTCTTGAACTAAAATCAGCAAACGAAGAACAAAAAATAGCAAGCATACTCGCAGAAATAAGTGAAAGAACAGCACAAATACAAGCTCCAATAACAATAAGAACAGCAACACTAAACGTGCCCGGAGTACAAGAAGAAATAGACGCTGACAAAAAAGAACTAGAAAAATGCTTTACATACGGATGCTACAGAAGCACAGTTGTGCTATGCGGCAGAATACTAGAAACAGCACTGCACAGAAAATACTACGAAAAAACAGGCCAAGATCTGCTAGAAAAAGCACCAGGAATAGGACTTGGCAATTTAATAGCAAAAATGACAGAAGCAGGAATAAAAATGGATCCGGCAATGGCAAACCAAATACACCTAATAAACCAGGTAAGAATTCATAGCATCCACAAAAAACAAGAACCATTCAACCCCACAAAAGACCAAACAACAGCAATAATGCTATACACATTTGATGTGATAAAAAAACTGTTCAACGAAGCGAAAGGGATATAAAGAAAGCGCAAATTTTTTAGAAAAAAATGACAGAACATTTTAATGCAAAAGATATTATCTCCGGAATAGCAGCCGTATAGTTTATACTCATAAAAAACCTGAAAGTATTTATGCATATTGACCGTTATTCACTCCACACCTGCCTTGATGCGTCTGACACCGGCAGAAACAGCTTCTTCCTTGAGAATCCTGAAATGACCCACATCAACAGTATTCTTCACATGAGGACCAGTGCAGACTTCACGACTTATCGCAGGGATATCATACACGCTAACCTTGTTTTCATCATACTTCTCATCAAAAAAGGCAACAGCACCAGACTTCCTTGCATCAGCCAAAGACATCTCTTCTCTTGCAACAGGGGTTTTTGTCTGAATCCAGTCATTAACCTGTTTTTCAACCTTCTTAATTTCATCCTGCGTCATCTTTCTTGGAAAAGAAAAATCAAAACGCAATCTTTCTTGAGTAATATTAGAACCCTTCTGACGAACATCAATGCCAAGAAACTTTCTTAATGCAGCATGCAGCAAATGAGTTGCAGTATGCATCCTTATAGTTCTTTCAGCATGATCGGCAAGTCCTGAAGCAAACTTCTGCTCACTGCCAAGACGAGATAATTCCTGATGCTTTTTGAAACACTCCTGAAACCCAACAACATCAACAGAAAAACCACGCTCTTTGGCAAGCTCAACAGTCATCTCCAAAGGAAAACCATGGCTCTGGAACAACAAAAAAGCATCCTCACCAGCAATGTTTTTGGAAGCAACCTTCTCAAACATTCGCATACCGTCTTCTAATTTCTGCCTAAACAAAGACTCTTCTTTCTGTAATTCAGCAAGTATGCGTAATTCGTTCTTTTTCAATTCAGGATAGCGAGAAGAATACTCTATAATAACAACTGAGCCAATCACGTGACAAAAATCATTAAGCCCCAAATTTCTACCATAACGAATAGCGCGACGAATCAAACGGCGCAAGACGTATCCCTGTTCTTCATTGCTTGGAATAATCCCTGTATCATCAGCAAGAATAAACACTGCGGCACGAAGATGATCTGAAATAATCCGTTCAGCACGAACATCCTGTTTGGAAGACAAACCACGTATTGCTTCAATAATCGGAACAAACAACTCAGTTTCGTAAACACTACTTTTGTTTTGCAATAACGCACAAGTTCTTTCAACACCCATACCCGTATCAACATTCGGCTTGGACAAAGAGACCAAACCCGCATCTGTTTTGTTAAACTGCATGAATACATCATTCCAAATCTCAACCCAATTCTTGTCATTAGAATCAAATTTAGCCGGAACAACCTTTCCCTTATAAAAAAACATTTCAGTATCAGGACCGCAAGGACCGGTTTTGCCAGCAGGACCCCACCAATTATCCCCTTTAGGAAGATAAGCAATTCTTTCAACAGGAACACCTAAAGACTTCCAAATACTTGCTGCCTCTTCATCTCTTGGAGCATCATTATCTCCTGCAAAAACACTAACCGCAATCCTTTCCTTAGGTATTTTCAGCCATTTAGTCAAAAACTCCCAACTCCACTCAATCGCATCTTTTTTAAAATAATCTCCTAAACTCCAATTACCAAGCATTTCAAAAAATGTCAAATGAACTTCATCACCAACACCTTCAATATCTCCAGTACGAATACACTTCTGAACATTGCACAAACGCCTGCCAGAAGGATGCGGCTGACCAAGCAAAAAAGGAACCAAAGGATGCATACCTGCAGTAGTAAACAAAACGGTAGGATCATTCTCAGGAATCAAAGAACCGGAAGGCAGAACAGCATGCTGTTTACTTCTGAAAAAATCCAAATAATTCTTAATAAGAGCGCCAGCAAGCATTACACACGAACAACACTTCTAGTTTTTAAAGTTATAGCAAAACTGCTAAAAATTCTCTGAACAAACAAAATATTTGTCCCAAAATCCCTGCTAGAACTGATCTTAACTGATTTCGTATTTGCTCTACTGCTCACGTGCTCTGACTGTGAACTTTAATGCAATTTAGAACATCACTTCTCGTGAGCAATACTATTTGCAAGCACAGGGTAAGGGCTAAGTATAACGACAAGACAAAAAAGCCGAATCACGAGTCAAGCCATTAGAGCTGCGGCGGAAAATATCTGCACAAGCTACACGCCCTATTACTATTATTAGCAACAGTAAGCGCTCGCGCAAGATTTTACGAGTATTAGCCAGCCACAACTAAGATAATTGCACAGGATTTTCGCAAAGTATAAATAATACCTCACAAGTACAAAAGCCATGAAAGACAACCGGCTTTTCGTACTTACGCTTGTTGCGATAGTGGCAATTGCCACAATAGCACTAGAAAGCAATTTTGTGACAAGAACAGGATTAGCATATGAAGACGTAAGACCAACAGCAGTAGCAAACACACTAAACTCCAAAGCTAAGTTCTACCAGCCAAATGTACAAAGACAAACAACAGAACAAGACCTAGGACAAGTTCCTGACATTGACTTTGAAGAACAACTCTCAGAATACAGCGGAGAAGATTATGGAGCGAGATTCTACGAAACACCAGTCACAAGAGAAAAAACAATAGAACCATACAAAAAAGTGTATTCAGGAGACGTCCAAATTCCAAAACAAAGAGACTAAAAAGCCAAGCGGAGATAGCCACTGCTAATTCTTATCTTAAATGAGATTATTATTTATCAGCGGCTCTTGCGCTCTGACTGTGAACTTTAACGCAAGTTTGCGTATTATTCGTCATGAGCAATCCCATTTGTTGCGCTCTGTTGCAAGCGCATTGTAAGGGCTGAGTATGACAACAAAACAAGACACTTCCAAATAATGAGTCAAGCCACAAGTGCTGCTAGGAAATAACAACACGTTC
>JACQMV010000024.1 GCA_016203395.1 Candidatus Woesearchaeota archaeon
AAAATAGAACTCATCTTCTTCGCCAGGATAGTTCTTATTCTCTAAACCAAGAGACCTCGCAATTACTACCTTCATTCCTCTCCTAAGCACCATTTTTTTTACCAGTTAATACCGCAAGTATCCGCCTGCCTGAACAGCAGCAACTTCAATCTCCAACGCATTATACCCCTTTACTCTTTTTTCAGACACGTGCTCTTTTTTTACTAAATAATCAGCCACTTTGTCTGTAAGCTTAGCATTGCGTCCATTAACTACAATAACAAAATTTTCTGCATCCATTTCTCCTCTTACACTTCTGGCAAGACGAGCTTCATCACTCTTTAGTCCTGCGGAATTAAGCACGTAATCCAATGCTGCTCTCATAGTCGTGTATTTTTTAGGCAATACTTTCATAACTGCGTCATCTAAAGCAGTCAAACCAGTTCTCGCACTCACTATTGTAGGTAGCTCCTGTACACGTGTTTGAGTTTCTCTTTTTGCTTGTGGCATAAACGATCTTTTTTTCTTAGTTGCTAACATTTTTTGTACCTCCATCGTGACTAGCACGAATGACTAATGCGTTTTCTAAAATAAGATAACCCTGCAAGCACGCATTTTGATATTGTTTTCCTTTAACCCCAAAAACATTATCCCAATCATCTCGTGCCAATGCCTGAGTGAAACCCGCTTGTTCAACTAATTCCTCTTTAATAGCACTGTCAAAATCATTAACAGAAATTCCTCTGGTTCCATTTCTGAGCTCTCTCTGAATAGCATGATTACTTGCCCTATCAACTATTGATTTAATCATTGCTCCACTCACAAGATGGCGGTAACAAAAATTACCTAGAACTCCCTGATTTGGATCAACAACATTATACACAATGAGGGCATCATCATAAATATTACTTGCTAAGCGCGATGATAATTTTACAAGATTTGCATTCTCCTGCAAAGGTTTGCCTTTCAAATAAATCCTAAATATTTCACTAGCCCCTTCCCGGCTCGGTCTTGGAACCTTAATCCTTCTGTCAACACGTCCGTCCCTTAAAACCGCAGGATCAAGAACATCCTCTCTATTTGTTGCTAAAACAGTTATGATATTTGAGTGCCCGTTTAATCCATCCATTTCAGCCAAAAACTGCGGAACTATAGAATCATACACGTCTGTTGAAATTCCGCTACCTCTAGTTTTTAACACTGCTTCTGCCTCATCAATAAAAATAATTACAGGACTTCCATTTTCAGCTGCAACATCTCTGGCTGCTGCATAAATCTTTCTTATTGCTGCTTCTGAATTACCAACCCACTTGTCAAGAATTTCAGGACCATTAATCTTAATAAAATGACCATTAGCGCACTTACTTTTAGCACCACCTGCAATTTTGGAGAGATTGTAAGCAATAGCCCTGCCAATCATAGTCTTACCACACCCGGGAGGACCATAAAGAAGAATCCCTTTTACTGGCTTTCTGCCATACCTTTCAAATACGGATCTATGAATAAACGGGTCTTCAACTTCTTGCTTTATTGTGCGCAATGTTTCTTCCAAACCACCAATACTACGCCATGGAACTTCTGATACTTCTTCTAAAGCGAACTTTGTTTTTTTCTTTGGAAATCTTTCCAAAGCAATCACATCACAAGGATCCAGAGAAACTTCATCTCCAACACTAACGTCTTTTACAGAATTCAACACAATAAGGGACTCGCCACCTTTTTGAACTCTTAATCTGTTATCTAAAACTTCTTCTACAGTAACTACCGCCCCACTTGATTTATCAAACTCAGAAAGCCCAATTAGCGCCATACTCGTCGGCTCCAGAATAACGCTTGAGCCCTTTCGCACTTTGCACTTTTCAGTACCCACTGCGGAAATTTCAATAACTCTAGAACCAGCAACAGAAATCCTTAATGTTTTTTTACCGATATCCAAAACTGTTCCAGATACATACGGCGGACTGTTTAATCGTTTTAGCTCTTCCTGCATTAACAACATTTGCACTCGTTCATCCGCATCCATCGTATTATTTCTCCACCCCCTGATTACACGGTAGTTACTAAGGCGTAGTATTTAAACTTACTTATCATGCTATGAACGTCAAATCAAAGAATCCTCCATCATCCCGCACCTGCCAATAATACTCATAGGGCATGCAGTTTGTGCAAATATTTTTCCACAGCCCTTGTGGCTTGATGAGTAGTTTGAACGCTTCTTGTTTTGTTGTCACACCAAGCCCTTACCTTTTGTTTGCGTTGTGTTTGCAACAGTAGCGCCA
>JACQMV010000027.1 GCA_016203395.1 Candidatus Woesearchaeota archaeon
GTTTGCTATATGAGGAAGAATTTACTATTTTTATGTGATTATTAAATTCTTCCGCTATAATTTAAGATATTGGCTAGCAAGGGCAAATATTTTACCTGTTCAGGTGATTTTTAGCAGTGGCAAATCTGTGCGTAACCCATATTATTAAAAAGAAGTTCTGTGTTATTGTCAGTATGTATTGCCAGAGGTTATATGACTGCTGAGAATATACTGGAATTAAGAAATGTTTGGAAGACTTATGTAATGGGCGGTAAGCCAGTGCATGCTCTTAGAGGGATTTCTTTGGCAGTTGTTCAGGGGGATTTTTTGGCAATTCAGGGTCCTTCTGGTTCTGGTAAAAGCACAGCTATGAATATTGTTGGTTGTCTTGATGTTCCAACAAAGGGTGCGGTTTTTCTTGACGGGAAGGATACTGGCAAGATGGGTGAGAGTGAGCTGGCAGTAGTTCGTGGCAAAAAGATTGGTTTTGTTTTTCAGAAGTTTAATCTTATTCCGACATTGTCTGCTTTGCAGAATGTTATGCTTCCTTTGGTTTTTCAGGGGGTTCCTGAAGAAAAGCGCAAGAATGTTGCAGAGAAGTTGTTGTATAATGTTGGTTTGGGTGAGCGATTGCATCATTTGCCTAATGAGCTTAGTGGTGGCCAGCAGCAAAGGGTGGCTATTGCTCGTGCTTTAGTGTGTAATCCTAATATTATTCTTGCTGATGAGCCGACAGGAAATCTTGACAGTCATACTGGTCATCAGATTATTGATGAGCTTGTGAAGCTCAATGTTCTTGGGAAAACTATTATTTTGGTTACGCATGAGCCACAGCTTGCTGCGCATGCGAAAAAGCTGGCTTATCTTGAGGATGGTCGTATTGTTAAAGCAAAAGGATTATAAATCGGGGTTTTAAATGATTATTTTATGAGGGTTTTTCTTGTTTTGATGTTTTTGTTGGCTGTTCCGGTTTTGAGTATAAAGTCTTCTGACATTCAGCTTTCTGTGCTGAAATATGAACCAGTTCCTGCCGAGCCAGGAGCAGGAGTTAAGGTGTGGCTTGCTGTTGCAAATAAGGGTGAAAGCGCAGATACTATCAGGATTGCTATTGTTCCTAGGTATCCTTTTAAGATTCTTGATGAGGAGGAGTTTGTTATTAAGAGTATTCCTGCATTGGAAGATAAGGTTTTGGAGTTTAATGTTTTGACTGATGTTAATTCTCCTAATGGTGTTTCTAATCTTACGCTAGAGTATCGTTCTGATTTTTATCAGGACGCGTGGACGAGAATTGAGTTTCCTATAACTATTCGTTCAAGTGATGCTGCTGTTGTGCTTGATAGCTATACTTCTCAACCGTCTTATGTTGTGCCTGGAAGGGAAGCAAACATTACTCTTAATTTCAGGAATAATGGTAAGGCCAGTGCAAGGAGTGTGGATGTTTTTTTGAATGCGCAGGATTCTCCGTTTTCAGTTCTTGGCAGTGGCTCAAAGCGGCGCATTTCTAGTATTCAGCCAGGTGAGACTCAGAGTATTGTTTTCAGAGTTATTTCCAATTCTGATGCCCTGATTAAGGTGTATAAGTTGCCTTTGGTTTTGTCTTATAAGGACGTTAATGGTCAGAAATATAATGATTCTAGTTCATTGAGTGTTGTTGCAAATGCGCCTCCTGTTGTGGACATTGGAATTTCAAGCATTAGTGCTGATGATTCTTCAAAGCCGACAAAAGTTGGCATTAAGTTTGTGAATAAAGGGATTAGCAACTTGAAGTATGTTTCTTTGTCATTGCTTCAGAGCGAGGACTATGAGATTCTCAGTCCTTCAAGTACGGTTTATCTTGGAAATATTGACACAGATGATTTTGAAACTGCAGAGTTCATAATTCTTTCTGAAGGTAAGCAGGTAGTGTTTAATGTGTTGGCAGAGTTTCTTGATGAGTATAATAAGGAGCATAAAATTTCTTCAGCAATCCCTGTCAGGATTTATACTGCAGGAGAGCTTTCTGGCAAAAGTAGTTGGTGGGTTTTGGTTTTGGTTGTTCTTGTTGCTATTGGTGTGTATTGGTATTTCAGGAAAAAGTAAACGTCAATAGCAGGGTGGCAAATGAAGGATTTTTTTAAACTGGCGTTGGCGAGCATGAGGAAGAGAGTATTGCGAACTATGCTCACAATGATAGGGATATTTATTGGCATTGCAGCTGTTGTTGCTTTAGTAAGTTTAGGGCAGGGTTTGAGAGATGCAGTTAATAAGGAGTTTTCTTCAGTAGGCGGGGATAAAATAATTGTGCAAGGAAAACAAGCGGGTTTTGGTCCTCCGGGAACATTCACGCCTGCAAAAATAACTGATAAAGATTGGGAAATAATAAAAAAGGTACCTGGAGTAAGAAGGGCAGCAGGGCATATTTTTACTGGAATAACCATAGAGTTTCAGAAAGAGCAGCAAACCCAGTTCGGTCTTAGTTTGCCAGAAGGAAAAGAAGAACTAGGATTAGTTACTGAGGCGCATGGTTTGGAAATATTAAAAGGTCGCTTGCTTCGTTCAAAAGAAAAAGGAAAGATTAATCTTGGCTACTCGTATGGGCAAGCAAAAGGGGTTTTTGAGAGGGCTGTGGAGGTAGGTAATACTGTGTTGGTGCAGGGTGAACCATTTGAGGTGGTGGGTATATTTGATAGAACAGGTGATCCGGGAATGGATAAAGGAGTGTATCCTGCAGAGCAGGACCTTGTTCGCTTGTTAGGTATGCGAAATGAATTTAATACTATACTTGCGCAGACAGAATCCGGACTTGAGCCGTCAAAAGTGGCTGATCAGATTAAAAAAACATTGCGCAAAGAGCGTCGCCAAAAGGAAGGAAAAGAAGACTTCACAGTCTCAACAAGTGAAGAACTAATTGCTAGCTTCAACAGAATACTTACGATTGTTCAGGCAGTCATTATTGGTATTGCTGCAATATCATTATTGGTTGGGGGTGTTGGTATTATGAATACGATGTTTACTAGTGTTCTTGAGCGCACAAGAGAGATTGGAATAATGAAAGCAGTGGGCGCAACAAATAAGAATATTATGATGCTGTTTTTGATAGAATCCGGTCTTCTTGGAATGATGGGTGGTGCGATTGGTGTCCTTATTGGTATTGGAATGTCTAAAACCGTTGAGTTTGTTGCAAAGCAGGTGTGGGGTCCTAATCTTTTGCAGGCTGGCATTCCGTGGTATCTTGTTGTTGGCGCTTTGTTGTTTTCTTTTCTTATAGGCGCATTAAGTGGTGTGTTTCCTGCACGACAGGCAGCTCGCCTAAAGCCAGTTGATGCTTTAAGGTATGAGTAATATTAGCACGGTTATGTTTTTACTCTCTTATTTTGTCTGTTAATGAGTTTAACCTTTTTTCTCTAGCATGTCTTGCTTCTCTGAAGTTCTTGTCTGCTTCAAGGAATTCTTGTACGTTTTTGTCATCAATGAGTTATTGTCTCTTCAGCTTAAATAAGAGCATTCTTTAGAAGAACTGCATGATATATAAGAACCTTAGTATTCTTTGAAAGTATTAAGTTGTGATGGCTATTTTATGATGTGCTAAGTGCTTTTCCTTGCGGCTTTAGTGCTCTGAGGAGTATCAGCATCAGATTTATATATGCTGCTTGCGAGGGGATTGCTATGGAAGGAGTACAGGCAGGAATAACTGTAAAAAAGGGTGAGGATTTCAGTGAGTGGTATCAGCAGATTTTGCTCAAAGCAGATCTTATTGATTACAGTCCAGTATCAGGTTGTTATGTCATAAAGCCGAATGCGTATTTCATATGGGAGCAGATTCAGGCATGGTTTGATAGAGAAATCAAGAAGTTAGGTGTTAAGAACGCGTATTTTCCTTTGTTTATTCCTGAAAGCTTATTGAAAAAGGAATCCAAGCACGTGGAGGGATTTGCTCCAGAAGTTGCATGGGTTACTCAAGGTGGTAATTCGCAACTGGCTGAACGGCTTGCTGTAAGGCCTACAAGCGAGACTATAATGTATGATTCCTTCGCCAGATGGATTCAGTCACACAAGGAGCTTCCTTTTCGTATCAATCAATGGTGCAATGTTGTTAGGTGGGAGTTCAAGCACCCGACACCATTTTTAAGGGCGAGAGAGTTTTTGTGGCAGGAAGGGCATACTGTTCATGCAACAAAAGAAAGTGCTGATGAAGAGGTTTTTACGATTCTTGATTTGTATGAGCGTGTGTTTTCAGAACTTTTGGCAATACCTGTTATAAAAGGCAAAAAATCAGAGGATGAGAAATTCGCAGGTGCATTGTACAGCACCAGTTGCGAGGTATTCTTGACGCATGGCAAAGCAGTGCAGGGATGTACTTCGCATTGTCTGGGCCAGAACTTTTCAAAAGCATTTGGAATAAGATATTTAGATGATAAAGGTAATAGCCAGTTTTGCTGGCAGAACAGTTGGGGCATATCAACAAGATCTTTAGGTATTGCTGTAATGATGCATGGTGATGACAAAGGAGTGGTTCTTCCGCCTAGAGTGGCTTTTGTTCAAGTGGTGGTTGTGCCGATTCTTTTTGAACAGAGCAAGAACGAAGTGCTTGCTTTTGCAAAGCAGGTGGAAAAGCTTCTGAAGCATTGCAGAGTTTTATTTGATGACAGGCAGGACTATACTGCTGGCTGGAAGTTTAATGAGTGGGAGATGAAAGGCATCCCTATAAGAGTTGAGGTTGGTCCGAAAGATGTTGAAAAAAAGCAGGCAGTTGTTGTGAGGCGGGATACTGGAGAAAAGCAAATTATTCCACTAGACAAGCTTGGAGCGCAAATTACTAGTTTATTAGAGCTTATTCAAAAAGAGCTTTATGACAGAGCAAAGGCGTTTTTGACAGAAAACACAGTTTATGCTGGTTCATGGAAACAATTTGAAGAAGCAGCATCAAAAGGAGCGCTTGTTAAAGCAGACTGGTGTGAGAACTCCTCCTGTCATGAAAAAATAAAAGAAAAAACAGGCACGAAATGCCTTACGCTATCCCTTTCTGAAATTCCTGAGAATAATTGCGTGCAGTGCGGTAGCCCTGCCAAAGAAGTCGCATATTTTGCTAAAAGCTACTAGTGCTAACTTATAGTGGCAGGTATTAATTTTCAGATGCCGCAACTATTTTTATACGATTAGTTGCGTCTTTCACTACTGCTTCTGTTTTGCCACTGCTAAGAATATACCTTAACTGATTTTGCATTGCCTTACAGTTCTTGTGCTCTGACTGTGAATTTTAACGCAATTTGGAGTATTATTTGTCACGAGCAATACAATTTGTTACAACCGGCTGCAAACACATAGTACGGGCAAAGTATTAGCAGGTGCATGGAAATACCGGCTACATTGCTTATGATTATTATTGGCTGCTTGCATTGATTACTTGATTAAGTTTGATGTCTTTGTAAGTGGTTCCGAGCTTATCAACTGCAGTGAATACGTAATCGCCGTCTTTTATTATGCCTACTTCAGGCCATGCTTTATGAAGACCGGGATAAGCAGATGCTTCGCTGTCAAGAACATACGTGGGTAGTTTTTCTATTCCATGCTTTGCAATAATTTTTTTGGCTTTGCTGCTGGAAGAGTCAATAATTTCTGTGCTTGCAAATTTCATTCCGAAATTGTTTTCAAGGAGCTTTTCGTGCAAAGTTACATTATAACACTCAGCACAGGAAGAGTCAACAATCATAGTTATTGCTACATTTCCTCTTAGTTTTCCATCTTCCACATACAATGGGGGGATCTGTCTTAAAACAAGCATTCCGTCACTTTCTTTTGTTCCTATCTCGCTCCATGCCTGCTGTATTATGGGATATTCTTCTGCTTCCTTGGATAATATTATTGTGGGAAGTTTTTTCAGGTTATATTTAGTAATCAGTGCTATTCCAGAATCTTGTGTTGCGTTTATTTGTGTTGCGCTGGCAAAATACATGCCTGCCATGCCAAGTTGTTGAATAACACTGTCCATTGGTGTGCATTGCAAGCATCCTGGATCAATGATGACTGCATTAACCAGTCCTTTTACAGTTCTTGTTGAAATGTCATAATATGGCAAAGGGCTTTCAAAAATGCTGGCATTGTTCTTATTAGCCAAACCTTCAATAACCTTGCCTTCAATTATTATTGCTGGAAGCCGTTTTAAAGAATACTTATTGATAATTTCTGTTGCTTCATCAACACTTACGTTTGTTTCTTTAAAATCAGCATTAATGCCTTGTTTTATTGCTTTCACAACCTCGCCAGCATCAATGCACTGCTCGCAGGAAGCAGTGATTGTAGTTATCTTCACAACTGGTTTTTGAACTTCAACAGGACTTAAGCGGGTTATGCTTGCGTTTGTAAAATAAAAATTAATAATTAAAAGAACAACTAGCGCCAACAGTAATCCGTTATGCACTAGAGTCCACTGGTTCTTGTCCATCAACAACCGCCTACCATTTGTGGTAAGTTCTGTAAGTTGCTTGGCAACTGCGCATTTCCAGCACCTGCACTTTGAACAGGTGTAGCTATTGCTCCTGTGCTAGTACCAACACGGTTCTTTAGCCCAATCATCTGGAATGCTTGAACTGCGGCAATCACTACAAGAACGCCTAAAACCACTGCAATAATTACGTTATTGCTTATTTCCATTTTAACCTCCTGTTTTTGGAAAAAGATGAGGAGTATATAAACCTTGCGCATTATTTTACAATACTTGTAAATCATTTACGGAAAATCAGTTTAACCCTCATTTCTTCAGAACGCGCCAGATAATGTATAACAAAACGAGAATCAGAAACAACCCTATAACCGAACCAATTGTTCCAGTAAGCAGTGCAGAATTTAACACTGCTTCATTTGATGCAGAAAACAGCTTCATCGTCCA
Organism: Candidatus Woesearchaeota archaeon; assembly: GCA_016203395.1. Classification (GTDB taxonomy): domain Archaea; phylum Nanobdellota; class Nanobdellia; order Woesearchaeales; family ARS49; genus JACQMV01. The sequence goes on from JACQMV010000027.1 coordinate 6,845, forward strand.
CGGAAGGTATGTCGGGATAGTGTCCATGAAAAATCCAGTACCGTTCTGGAAGAACATTATCAGCCCAATCAGTATTAGTAAGAGGCCGGCAATTATGCTATATACTTGTGTTTTTATTTTTCTTCCGAAAAAACCAAACTCTATGCTTCCTTTAGAGAATAAACCCTGCAAATCAAACTTGTCAGCAAATAAGGAAATCAGAAAAAGAGGGAGCGAAACACCTAAAGCGTAAGCACCAAACATGAGTACGCTTTTTAATAAGCTTCCTGACAATGATGAAAGAACCGCAATGCTTCCGAGTATGACGCCGATGCACGGTGTCCAGCCGATTGCAAAAAACATTCCAAGAACAAAAGCACTTCCAGCACTGGTGTGATTAGGAAGTAACTTGCAGCTGGAGAAAGAAAAACCGATGTTAAAAAATGTCATTATTCCAAAAAGAACAAGCACAACTCCTGCAAAGGAAGCAAAAAACAATTTGTATTCGTTGAACAAGTTGCCAGTAATTCCTGCTATTACGCCGAAAACAAGAAAAGACAAGGTCATGCCAAGAGAGAACGCAGCAGTCATAAACAATGCCTTTCTTCGCTCTTTAAATACGCTGGAAAAGTATGCTGGAAGCACAACAAAACCACAAGGTGAAGTTAATGCAAGAATTCCTCCAATAAATGCAACAAGGAAACTCACTGAAAGGGCAAGCGTGTTTGCGTGCTCAATAATTTTCTGAACCCCGACAGGAAGTTCAAGAGCAAATACTAACTGTGAAAACAATAATAATATAATAAAGAAATTCTTTAGCATCCGCCAACCATTGACGGTAACTGGTTTATACTGGCAGCAGGAGTGCTACCGCCTGCAGATTGTTCTTGAATAATCCTTTGAACAGTAGGACCCGGATACCACAATGCTTTCCATTTGGACATTTCACCCATGATTTGTTCATCAGTTACTTGACTGCCATAATTCTTGATAAGCCATCTGGCTAATCCGCGCCATCCGGCTGCATGAGCACACCCGCATCTTGTAATAATTGTCGGTCTTTGCGGACTGCCGCAGCAATAATCACAAGTAAAAACGTTAACTATTCCGTTATATCTGGATTCTTCTTCCGGTGTGAGCGTTATTGTCTCGTCATAATATCCTAGTGTTTTTTGTCCTCCGAGAGGATCATCAAAACTCAAGCCGGCCTGCTGACCGTATTCAGGAGTGCCTACAGGAATAACCATGTTAAGAGTATCCTGCACGATATCTCCTGTTTTTGGCTTTTGCGGTTGTGAACTCACTGTGGGTAATTGCTTAATCTTCGTGCCATAACTCGGTAGTACAGGTGACTCGCCTGGAGCAAGAAGCACAGGTGCGTATGTAATTTTCTCGCCACCTTTCAAACTGAGTGGAGCACTGGCTGAAAATGAAGAAGCAGGAGCATATTTTGATAGTTGGGATAGTTGCCATTGATTGAACAACAGCAAAACAACAGCCAAAATCATTACAGCATATAATGCGTTTCTTCCAGAGCCCTCATGATGGTGTGCTTCATGATGCAATTCATGAACAATAATTTCTTCCTTTCTTTTCCCAACCATGCATCAGGAATTGGAAGTGTAATATATAAACTTTTTGTTTTGCTTTACAAAAGTTGTAAAAAGCCCTTTAATATTTAATATTCCCTCACAATCCCTGTTAAAAATTCTCTGAACAAACAGAGTATTTGCCTTGCAGCTATCGTGCTCTGACTGTGAACTTTAATGTAATTCGGCGTATTGCTTGTCATGAGCAATACTATTTGTTGCAAATAATTGCAAACGCGGTGCAAACACATGGTA
>JACQMV010000029.1 GCA_016203395.1 Candidatus Woesearchaeota archaeon
TGGCTCATTATTTGAACGCTTCTTGTTTTGTTGTCACACCAAGCCCTTACCTTTTGTTTGCGTTGTGTTCGCAACCGGCTGCAACAAATTGTATTGCTCTTGTCAATAAAACGACTAATTGCGTTAAAATTCATAGTCAGAGCGCCTAAGTTGTAGGGCAAATACTTTAGCATTTGTTCAGAGAATTTTTAGGAAGAATTGATCCGAAGCGCGAAGTTTATTAATAAGTTGCAGTTTCAACAATCATGCAACCAATACTGCCATTGTTTGAACTCCCAGAAGTGCTTCAGCTATTCACAAAAGATAAACGATTCTTTATAATCGGAAATGGAGGAAGCGCAAAAAATGCAGAACATTTTGCTTCTGACATGAGAGAATTAGGGTATGATGCAGACGCGCTATGCGACAGCGGCAACCTCACGGCAATAGGGAACGATTTTGGGTACGAAAATACTTTTGCAAAACAATTAATGACAAAAAAATTAAATAACTGGATTCTTGTTGCACTCTCCGGAAGCGGTAACTCAAAAAATATACTTGAAGCAGTATCCTGGGCGAAACAAAACAAAGGAATAGTAATAACCCTAACCAGCGGATTGCAAGGAAAACTAAGAAGTGAAGGACAATACAACATTCTCATACAAAGCACAGACATGGAAGACATTGAAACAACTACGTTATACATAATGCATTACATTAAGAAAGAACTGAAAAAAGCAAAGAATAATCCTAGCTGAGCTTCCAATAAATTCTTTTCCTTTCCTTGCCTTTATTCTCATATCCTGAAATAACAATCTGCCCGACTTCTTTAGTACTTTTTACATGAGTCCCGCCATCTGCTTCAGTGTCAAAATCCCCAATGCTCAAAATCCTCAACACAGGTATGTTAGGAACAGTTGTACCGAACAACCTACAAACTTCAGGTATTTTCATTGCTTCCTCTCTTGGCAAAAATTGCGCCTTTAACAGAAGATCCTTTGCAAGAACATCATTCGCGCTCTTTGCAAACACCTCAAACTGCTCTCTTGAAATCGGCACTGAAAAATCCATCCTTGTTTCGTCCTGAGATATCTCATTACCACTGCACAAAGCACCTATTGCATCATAAATCACTTTGCTTATGACATGAGCACTAGTGTGCATTCTCATATGTTTATACCTTCTTTCCCAATCAATCACTCCCTTTATTTTTATTCCTTCTTTTAATCCATCACTATCAACATAATGCACGATATCTCCCTCCTTTTTCCTAACATCAACAACACGATATTCTTTGTCAGCAATTATTATACCAGTATCATGCGGTTGCCCCCCAGATGTAGGATAAAACGCAGTCTGATTAAGCACAATAAGCTTACCTTCTACTTTTATTACTGTCGCTTCAAACTCCTTGAGATAGCTATCTTTGAGGTACAATGCTTCTGTCATTTGCTTGCAAAATGATTATTTGTTTAAAAACTACGCGGTCAAGAAAATGAAAAAGGTAATATCTACTTTTATGGCGTCAGAAGTTAAAATCATAAAGGGGAAATGTTGTGAGTATGAGGAAAAATCAAAGAATTTCCGGGTTTCTATACTAAAAGAACCAAAACTTCTGAGTGATAAAGAAACAGATGCCATGGAAGAAGTTGTCGTCAGATTGCGCAGGGAAAAAGGATTTCGATGAATCTTATGATAGATCTCTTTGTTCTGATTGATAAGCGGAGGGAGGGACTCGAACCCCCGGATAAACGCTCTGCAGGCGTTCCCCTTAGCCGCTTGGGTACCTCCGCACAACACAATAATAACCTCCAATGCTTAAAAACGTTTGTGAACGAAAGCGTAAAGTATTTATTTAACAAGCTTTTTGAGGGTGTGAATGGTAGGAGCTGGTGTACTAATTACTCATGAAGAAGCATCCGGTGTAGTAGAAAGATTTGCACTTACTTATTGGCAAGAAGGATGGATACATGCCGGGATAACTAAGTTGCGAAACATTCCTGATGTGGTTCTTACTGATAACGAAACTTTGGATTCTTTTTGTATACAAGTTTGTTATATACCCTCGCTTCCTCCTGATGCTGAACAAATACAAGACTTTGAAGGAATGCGCGTATTCTATATGCCTCATAATGGAAGACCGAAACCATTGTAGAGTAAGCAATGCGTCACCTAACTGACACGTGTGATTCTTGACAGCCGAAGAATATAGCTGCTTAAAATTTATCCCTCAGAGCACTTAATACTTACTGGCAGGTTAATCTTTAAATATAAAACTCACTTAAAAGGGGTTACTATGCGTTCAATACACAAATATATGTTGCTTGCTTCTGCTGCACTGGCAGGACTGTGCTTTGCAATACCTCATACTAAACCATACAAAAAATGGCGTGCAAGCCAAGTTCTTGAAGAAACTCAGCAGAAATTTGCTATGCTTGAAAAGGCAGTAAGTGAAACACAGTCAATAATTGATGGTGCAAGAGCCCTTATGATTTATGGAAGCGAAAAAGATGCCCAATATGAAGGGATTTCAGATACTAGGGCAAAGCTTGTCAAGCTACGCACTGAATTGCAGACGCAAATGGAATTATTTAAGCATCAGCAGTTTGATACTGTCCGTGTTAACCTGCACCCAACTTTCGGATTAAGTGATGGAAAAAGGGAAACTCTTGCGGATAGAATTGAAAATGAGAAAGTAAGATTGAGAAGTGTTTCAGAATATTGCGAAAAAAGAAAACAGTTGCGGGATGAAGTGTGGGATCATGAGCTTTACAATAAGGCCCGACTTAGAAAGCCAGCAGATCCTTCTTTGGCGGAGTCCTTAGATGATGGCGGGATAATCCCTGTTGATTTGTGGGCGTATGTTCCTAAACTAACAAAGGACCTTGAAGACAAACTCGGTCCTCTTGGACAGGAATTGAACAATAGTATGGGAAAAAATCTTATTGATCATCAACCAAAACTAGAACACATTCTTCAGAAAGGAAAAACAGATAGAGTGAAGCAAAAAACACAAACACTTTATGATGCGGCCATGCGCACTTACAAGAGCGTCAAAGCCAAAAATGACGGGATTGAACGGTATCGTCCTTCAATGGACGGCAGTTATTCTATGGAGGATCATGAGAGATTACGCAATCAGCAACAAGAGGTGGTATCGCTGATAAAGCAAGGAGATAAGTTACTAAGCCAATTATATGACTTGCATGAAGAACTGCACAAGCAATATTTTGTTTTTGTTTCAGGACATAGAAAGACGCACAAAACATTCAGTCATTCTAAACTCGTGCCGGATGTTCATTATGATGCAGATGGAGAATTGGTTGTAGGCACTAAACAGAAATCATACTCAACTGATGGCTACAGGTTTTTTTATGTTGTGCGGACTGTAACACCTGATGGTGAACGAGAAGAAGAAGTTTATGTTGGTGAGAAAGACAGTGAAAACTCGTTGTTTTATTCTTCTTGGGATTATGGACGAGAACAAGAGGTTGGTTGGGTAATTGAGTGGAAGCAATTGCATAATGACAATGAAGACAAAAAAAATGGCTTGGTTGAACATCTCTCCCCATTTATTGAACAAGAATAAGAACCATCGCAATGACTGCTAATGCAGTTTACTTTTCATTCTCTGCTGCTTCGTTTTGTTACGCGCCCGCGAGGATTTGAACCCCGGACCTACTGCTTAGAAGGCAGTCGCTCTATCCAAGCTGAGCTACGGGCGCAATGCAAGATTAATCTGCTGGCGGCTTAATAAAGGTTTTGTGCTGATGTTAGCACTTGACGTGTTAGTCTAGGACATCATTTGCCTTAATTTTGTCAGGAAGATACTTTTCTGAAATAAAACTAATGCCGCGGCTGCTCAATGCCTGAATTTCTGCCTTAGCGCCAAAGTCCTTCATCATCTTAAACTGACGCTGCCATGGCTTATTATTCTTAAACCAGTCATACTCGCTAATCTGCTTCAAACGATCAAAATCAATATCTTTCATCTTGATGAAATGCTTTTTCAAATCGTACTTTATAATATCATCTGCAGTAATTCCCAAAAATCTCACAGAAGGAATTGTCATGCGACCGCTCATGTGCGCAAGATTAATACTGCCATATTTGATAACTGAATAAATATACACTCCATACGGATCAAAATCAGCAAGAACAAAAATCGGCAGAGAATGCTCCTGACTAAGACGCTGTAATAACCGCCTAATACCTCTAGTTGTCTGTCCCTGAGAACTCATAATGATACAGTCATGCTTGTTCCAATACTTGTCTTCATGCAAGCGCTCCCACACTGCTGCTTTTTCCATATACAAAACATACCTTGCATGCACCTTTTTGAACGTAATCTCCTCAACATTAGACGGAATACTCCAGCCACCAGAACCCATTTTACTCCAGTCAATAACATCTCCTTTATCCTCAATAACCACACTGCCCGCCACACTCCCGTTTTTGTTGGCATTAACATGCAATTGCTCTCTTGAAAAACTCGTAATCAGCTCTAAATCCTCCATTGACTTGTCACTTTCTGTCTGGTCATCAACAATGTTCGTGCTCGTGTTAGGAATAGTCCTTTTAACCATGTAAAACACGTCTCTTAAACTAGCATGCTTGCCAGTTTCTATAAGCTCCCTACTAACTGCAGCAACTTCAACAGTCTGCAAAAACTTCTTAGCATGAGCAACATTAAAGAAATAACGATCAGCCATTTTATTACCCAACTCCAAAGTTTTTGTTTTCTGATTAAACACGATATTTGACAAAGCGCGCACAGGAATGTGAATCTTCGGCTGTTTACCCTTCTCAACAGAAGTAACTATTTCATCACCAAACTCTTTAATCTTATCTTTCTGTTTAGTCATCCTTTTCACCTTGCAAACGCACCTGATTTTGCTCAATAAACTCTTTTGACTTAGCAAGCATCCGCTTCATACTAGCATTTATTGAGTCCTTTGATTTACCAGTTATTCTGCTCAAAGCACTGGCAACCTCAGGAATGTAATTCTCAAAAATACTCACGCGCTCCTGTTCCTCTTTCGCCTTCTTTCTCTTATTAACATAAATGCCCAACTGCCTTCCTGCTTCCTGCAAAGCCAGCTTCATCTCCTTAATAATTTCAGGATAGTGCGCCAATGCTTCTTTTGCTTCAGAAGTGAACGGGGGCCACACAGATGCAAGATGAACAGCAAGAGTTAAAGGACCAACAGGCAAAGCGCTTTGAGACTGTTGTAGCCCGTACGGTTTCCAATTTGTCTGAATAACACTCTTAAAACAAGCACAAGAACTCTGCTGATAAAGCAAAGGCACACGATTGGCAAACCTCAGAAGCTTAACAGATTCATCACCTGGCTGTTCTCCACCATATGCTAAACCTGCTTCAACAACAAAGGGAATACCCCGATAAACCTCTGGCGAACGAGAAACAGTAACATAAAACTCTGCATTAACCTCTTTCTTTAGCCCTTTTTCCAAAAGCTCCTTACCAATCGGCACAATACAGTCAGTAGGAGGAGCAATAATCTTTGTATCCCTAATTGCTTTCATAATCATTTCTACTTGAGCAAGAACAATCTCTCCCGGCTTTTGCTGAGGAGAAATCTTCGCCTTATCTAAAATCTCTTTAGCAGTCTGAGGACCTACCCTTGAAAACTCATTACAAAAAAAAGACTGCATAGTTCTTGAATCAGAATTCCTAAGCATCTTCAACATTATCCCTAACTCAACGCCGTAAGGGTGTGGCTTAATGGCAACTGCTTCCTTAGGAAGCTTGTCAGTAGCTCTCGTAAGAACCAGCTGTTCCGCCTTAGGATTAGTATAAATAATTGTTGCATGCGGATTAACAATCGCCGTGGCCTTCAAATACTGATCAACACTTTGATCACCCTTCTGATAAGTTGCTTCAATATCCAGCTCTACTTTCGTCCCCTTATCTTTCTTCCATGGAATGTCACCTTCTTTCATAATTTCCGGCTTATTATTCGTAGTATCAATATGTAATTCATAATAGTGCGCAGGATGATCAGGACTTATTTTTGAAACAATCTTAACAGGCCTGCCGGTAGTCAATTGAGCATAAAGCACAGCGGCACTAATACCAATACCCTGCTGGCCACGAGACTGCTTCATAGTATGAAACTTACTTCCATACAACAACTGCGCAAAAATATTTGGAATCTGCTTCTTCACAATACCAGGACCATTGTCCTCAACAATAATCCTAAAACGCTCCTCAGACATTTCAATAATCTCAACCTTAACCTCAGGAAGAATCTTGGCTTCTTCACAAGCATCCAACGAATTATCAACCGCTTCCTTAATAACTGTTAACAACGCTTTTCTTTTATTATCAAACCCGAGAAGATGCTTATTTCTCTCAAAAAACTCAGCAACACTAATCTCTCGTTGCTTCTTAGCCAATTCCTCAGCAATTGGTATAGCCATGGCTGGCAAATACGTTAATCTTTTTATAAACCTATCGAAAAGCCGAAAGTCAACTCTTCCGAACCCTGCTAAAAATTAGCTGAACAAATGAAATATTTGCGCTTGCCAGAACACACGAGACTGAATTCACTTATTGCACAACCGCTCATGTGCTCTGACTGGAACTTTAACACACTCAACTGTTTATTTGTCTTGAGCAATACCCTTTGTTGCACCATGTTGCAAGCACAACGCAAACAAAAGGTAAGGGCTAAGCATAAAACAAAACAAGTATTCAAATCATGAATCAAGCCACTAGAGCTGTAGAAAAATAATAACTTTCTTTAATACGTACTGGCTGTCGTGGGAAAATATATGAGCGAGCTACACGCTCTATAGAGATTATTAATAGTTACGGAAAATCAACAAATGCTTTATAAACTCAGTACGTTAAATCATTAGAATGAAAGAACAATACGAAATATTACAAAAAAAGTTACAACTACCCTCCTTTGAAAGAATGGATTCAGAATTCAACATAAGCAAAATAGAACCCAAAGGAAACATCCTCATAGAAATAACTGCTGAAATAAAAGATAGGATAGAAAACGCAGCAGGACTTGTGCAGGAAATGGTACACCCAAATGGCGACACGGCAGCTGCCTTATTTGAAAGCAGCTTCTTCACACAAGAGGATAAGAAAGAACTATTAGTGCTGGAAAGGGATTTGATGATTCTGTGCAAAGAATATTTACTTGCGGAATACACAAACGATGAAAAAAACACTGCAGCATTGCTCAACAAAACCCTACAAAAATGGCCGGAAATAAGAAAGAAACTACTGCCCTACATAGAAAAATTGAAACATGGCTGGGCAAACACAAAAGAAACAAAAGAAATCCTAGAATACCTCGGCTGATTAAAGCTTTTCAAAAATAGATTTGAAATCCGCACTCGCCTGACAGGAAAAACAGACAGGATACGACTTTTTATCCTTTCTAACAAACGTGCCTTTAATCTTACCCAAAAACGTTTCCTCCACAACATTATTACAAATACTGCACTTCATAACACAAAAAACAAATGAGCAAGATATAAATGTTTGCAATATCCCGAAAATACGCCAGTTAAGCAACTTAGCTTTTGCACTGCCAAAAATTCTCTGAATAAATAATCTATTTGCCCTTGCTGACTAATATCTTAAATGACGTAATATTTTATCAGCAGTTCTTGTGCTCTGACAGTAAACTTAACGCAATTAGCAGTTTTATTGACAAGAGCAATACCATTTGTTGCAGCCGGTTGCAAACACAACGCAAACAAAAGGTAAGGGCTTGGTGTGACGACAAGAAAAAGATACGTTCAAATCATGCGCCAAGCCACAAGAGCTGCAGAAACGTAGTATCATCTTACATTCTTATTTTTTCGAGAGGGCTGTGGAAAAATAACAACACCTTCTTTGACAAGTATTATCAGATGTGAGAAGGAATCACAATACCTTTTGTTGTCATTAGCACAATTAAGAGAATAACACCTACAAACTTAAATAGTCCTATAAACATATCCAGCACATGCGCAGAATAGCAATTGTGCATAAAGAAAAATGCAACCCAATAGCATGCGGGGGCTACCTATGCATGCGAGTAAACCCAGAAAACAAGATGGGAAAAGAATGCATAGTAATAGACCCTATTGACAAGAAAGTAAAAATCAACGAAGACCAGTGCGGACTCGGAGTGCAAATAAGCGTAAACGCCTGCCCATTCCGCGCTTTAGACATGGTGAAACTTCCAGAAGCACTGGACAAAGAACCAATACACTCATACGGAGAAAACAGCTTCCGACTATTCAATCTTCCAATACCGAAAGAAAAAGAAGTAGTTGGAATAATAGGAAGAAACGGAATAGGCAAAAGCACTGCTGTAAAAATATTATCAGGACTCATAAAACCAAACCTTGGAAAAGAACAAGAAGCAACAATAGATGAAATAATAAATTTCTACAAAGGAAAAGAAGCACAGGGCTACTTTGAAAAAACCAAACAAGCATTCATAAAAACCGCATACAAGCCACAACAAGTAGATTCAATCCCAAAAATTGCCAAAGGAACAGTAAGAGAACTCCTGAAAAAATCCGACGAAAAAAACCAAATGGACAAGATAGTAAAAGAACTCGCACTAGAAAAAATACTTGACACAGACATAACAAAAATAAGCGGAGGAGAACTACAAAGAACAGCAATCGCTGCAACAGCAATGAAAAAAGCGAACGTATACATATTTGACGAGCCAACAAGCTATCTGGACATAAAACAACGACTGAGAACAGTGCAATTCATCAAAAATCTCGCGCAAGAAGGCAATGCAGTAATAGTAATAGAACACGACTTAATCATACTAGATGCAGTATCTGACAGCATACACATAATGTTCGGGCAAGAAGCGTGCTACGGCGTAGTTAGTTTGCCAAAAGCAACAAAGACAGGCATAAACACATTCCTAGAGGGTTATATAAAAGAAGAAAACATGCGATTCAGAGACTACCCAATAAGATTCCTGCCAAAAGCAGCACAAAAAAAGACAATACGAGCAACATGCACGAGTTGGGAAGGAATAACAAAAAAACTAGGAAGATTCAACCTAAACGCACCACAAGGAACAATATACAAAGGCGAAATAATAGGAATACTCGGAGAGAACGGAATAGGAAAAACAACATTCGTAAAGCTAATAGCAGGCATAGAAAAACCAGACAAAGGAACAATACAAAAAACAACTCTAAGCTATAAACCACAATTCCTAGAAACAAACGAAGAAAAAACCGTAGCAGAAATAATACAACTATCCACACACGGAACAAAATTCAGACGCCTCAAACTAAACGAAATTGCCTGGAAAAAACTTAAAAACCTAAGCGGAGGCGAACTACAAAGAGTGGCAATAGCACAATGCTTATCGCAAGAAGTAGAACTATACGTCTTAGATGAACCCTCTGCTTACTTAGATGTTGAGCAAAGAATGGAAGTAGCTAAAATGATAAAAGAAATCACCGAAACAAAAAACTGCGCAGTCATAGTAGTAGACCACGATCTGCTATTCCTGGATTATCTTTCAGACAAACTATGCGTATTCATAGGCGAACCAGCAATACACGGCGACTGCACAGGACCATACCCTATGGAAGAAGGAATGAACCATTTCCTAACAGAACTAAACATAACCTTCAGACGAGACCCGCTAAATAACAGACCAAGAATAAACAAACCCGGCAGCGTCATTGACAGAGAACAAAAAGAAGAAAGAAGAATGTATTACTAAAGATAAAAACCGCGGTACAGACAGCAAAATACGGCAACACACACAAAAAAATTCACAACAGAATACGAATTCTTCCACTATTTCGTCGCCCTGTTAAGAAAATAGGCAGAAAACTAAGCACTCCCCCGTGATTCGCCGAAAACAACACCCTGAGCAATCAAATGCGCAATCCTTAATGGCTCAGGGATATCACTATGCTTTATTGTTATCCGCAAAATCTCGCGAGCATTTTCATCAGACAACCCAAAACACTGAAACCAAATGTTTTTGAAAGTAACAGGCAAAGGAAGTGCTTTAGCAATTCTCAGCTGTTTAGAAAAGCCGAGCTTTTCAAGAGTGGGAACAAGAGTATATGTTAACGGATCATCACGAGAGACAACAATAACAGGAATCCCTGTCCTTTTATACAATAAACCAAAATCAACAACATTAAAACCAGCAAAAGCAACACCCTTAAACATCAAAACACGGGGAACGAACTTAGTGTTTCTAACCAAACGAACAAGCTGTTTAGCAGCATCAACACCATCTACCTTAACACGAGTGGAAACAACACCATCCATAAAATAACCACCACGATAAAAAACACCAACAACAAGACAATCAGAATCCTTCTTATCAAAAGGAGCATCATCAAACGCCAAAATACGAGTTTCCCACTTCATATGACAACTGTAGAAAGACTAATATAAATGAATTACTGTGCACAAAGAAACTGTATTTAACTGGGCGTTAGGAAACAAAGCGAGAAACGCAACAGAACGATTCCAACCAAATATGCGCACATTAAAAATAATAATAACCGGAGAACAAAGAAAATGCCACCCCTACACAACAAAAAATTTTAGTGTATCCGCCTTGCAAAACTAAGAAATCCTGAATGACCTATTGGTGTTTTTACAGGCCGAATTATTTGTTCTTTAGCATCCCACTGCCTTTCTATAATTTCTATGTTTTTTACGTGCATCATTTCTTTGTTATTGCTCAATTCATCGTTGAATTTAGCTATCTGGTTTATCGTCGGATTGTATGCCACAAGCCATCCGCCAACGGCGAGCGCTTTTTTTGCATGTTTTACTACCTTCCACGGTTCTGGCAGATCTAGTATTATAGCATCTAGCTTTGTTTCATCTATTGCTTGATATACGTCCTTATTCTTTATCTCAGTTGTCACACCACACGACTTCATATTCATTTTCGCAAGCTCAATTGTTTGTTCATCTATCTCATAAGATATAACCTTTTTGCAAATGCCTGCTAAATATATTGCAAGCGCACCACTTCCAAGCCCGGCATCAAGAACTGTGCTATTTTTGTTTAGTCCTGTCTGAATTATTATCCTAGCTATATCCTTATGCGGAATTGTTTGCGGCAACTTTTTTATTCTAGAATGAATATCATGGAATCCTGCACTTATTAATGTGAATTCTGTGCCTGTGCTGCTTTTTATTATTGCGCCATCCTTTTTGTTCAGGTCTGCCTTTTTTATTGTGCCGTGCTGTGTTGTAAAATCTTTGGTTGTTTCAGTTATATAATACGTATGAGGCTTGTGCAGAATTCTTCCTTCTATCTTTTTACCTAGAAATATTAAGAGTTTTGGCATTCAGTAACTATTAGAGCATTACTTATAAGTTTATGCAAATTTCTGAAGTATCTCCTTTTCATCCCACTTTCTTAGCAGTTCGTCTTCTAATTTGTCTCGCTCTCTTGTCCATAATAAGTCGTCGTTCGTGTCTATTTCTTCTATTCTAGTATTGAGATGGTTTATGTATTGCTGCACTCTTGCAGAAGCAGGATGCTGACTTTCCACCCACTCGTTAAGCGTTTTCGTGGCGGGTAATGGCTCAGCAATTTTCTTTACTTCCTTTCGGAAAAATGACAATATCCAGTTTATTAGTCTCATTTGTTTTCTGTATAGACTGCTATTAAAAAAGCTTCTGTTTCTTAACTAATTACGCCTAACTACACGGCTTTGCGAATAAAGCCTCCAGAGGTAGGCGGAATTCACTTAGTGTTCATTCCTGACCTCTGTTCGGCTTTGCGAATAAAGCCTCCAGAGGGATTTGAACCCTCGACCTACTGCTTACGAAGCAGTCGCTCTACCACTGAGCTATGGAGGCAATAACGTTAGAGTGCTACAATTAGTTATAAA
>JACQMV010000031.1 GCA_016203395.1 Candidatus Woesearchaeota archaeon
GCTGATAAGTTATGACCTCATTTAAGACGAATTTATCTAGAATTTTTAGCAATAGCTAAAGAGAACCACTAACGTGTTTACGTGCAGCTAAGCAAAGAAAGAATTGTTCAGCTCAAAATTTCCAGTTTGCCGAACTTTCCTGTTGTCAGTTGTTTTTCTCCTTTAAATTCAGAAACATAGCCGTTCGTTATTTTTATTTTGGTGCCTGGCTTTATTGTATCCACCTGATCATTCCAGAGCGTGAGTTTGATTTCTCCGCTGTCATCCTTAATAGTGGCATTAGCAACACGGCCCTGCTTACCGAACTTTTCAAAAGTTCGCGGCTGCTCTACTTCTATAACTTCTGCTTCAATGTCTACCTTTCCTTGTCCTGCTTGTAATTCTGCAATGCTCATACTAATCCCTTTAAGAGCTTGCTTTTTAAATCTATTGCTAAAATACGCTCTTGCACAGTAGAATCCCGGTTTCTTACTGTAACTGTCCCATCCTGCAACGTCTGAAAATCAACAGTAATGCAAAATGGCGTTCCTATCTCATCCTGCCTTGCATATCTCCTACCAATACTGCCTGAATCATCAAAAAACACCCGGAGGGATGCCTTTAAGCTATCAAATACCTGTCTTGCTTTTTCAACTAATTCAGGCCTATTTGAAAGCAAAGGAAAAACAGCGGCTTTAAATGGTGCTAGCTTAGGACTTAGCTTGAGAACAACATTTTCACGCTTATGGTCGTATTCGTAAGCATCAAACAAAAAAACAAGCATTGCACGGCCAACACCCTGACTTGGTTCGCAGACAACATAAGGAATGAATTTTTCTTTTTTCTTCTCATCAAACAAACATAAATCCTTCCCGGAGAATTGCATGTGCTGTTTAAGGTCAAAATCACGCCTGTTTGCCATCCCCTGCAGTTCTTTCCATCCGAAAGGAAACTCATATTCCAAATCCCACGTATCTTTTGCATAATGACTTAGCTCTTCTTTGACATGCTGGCGGCAGCGAAATCTTTCACTTTTAGCTCCAAGTGACGTAAACCATCTCAACATCATGCACATCCAATAGGCATGCCATGGCAGCATTACCTTTTTTAAAAGAATTTCTTTCACACTCATGCTTTCTGGTTTGGCACTGTTTTTTTGATGCGCTTCACTGAAAATGTTTAAAGTATCATGAATGACTTCATTTATGCACGGACATTCTGACTCCATGTCTGGATGAATGAAGTATTCTATTTCCATCTGTTCAAATTCTCTTGCTCTAAACAAAAAATTCCTTGGAGCAATCTCATTTCTGAATGCTTTGCCAATCTGTGCAATACCAAAAGGAAGTTTCATTCTTGCAGAATCATAAACGAGCCGGAAATTAGCAAAAATGAGCTGGGCAGTTTCAGGGCGAAGATAACACAACGACTCAGGTGATTTAATCCCTGCATAAGTCTCAAACATCATATTAAACGGAGCAGCAGCTCCCAAAACAGAATCACACTTAGTGCATTTAATATTATTCTTCCTGATTTGCGCATCTAATTGTTCAGCATTCATCCCCTCAGTATGAAGTTTGAGCACGTCCTCAACCAAAACATCTGCACGATATTTCTCTTTACATTTAGTGCAATGAACCATGATATCAGCAAAATTTTGGACATGGCCTGATGCTTCCCATAAAATCTTAGAGTTGACGGCACTTCCATCAATTCCGACAACATCTTCTCTATCAAGAACAAAAAACTTCCACCATGACTGCTTTATGTTATTAGCAATCTCAACACCATACGGACCTAAGTCAAAAAAACCAGACATGCTGCCGTAAATCTCACAACTGGGAAAAACAATCGCTTTACGTTTGCAAAATGCAGCCATTTCGTCTATCGTGAGTGTCATAACCCTATGTTTATTCATTCCTTATTTAACCTTATCGGCATCAGAAGTAATAAGTTGTTTTATAACGGAAGACGCAAATAATCAGATAAAAAT
Source organism: Candidatus Woesearchaeota archaeon (assembly GCA_016203395.1). GTDB lineage: Archaea > Nanobdellota > Nanobdellia > Woesearchaeales > ARS49 > JACQMV01. Next base: position 1,973 of record JACQMV010000031.1, read on the forward strand.
AGTTGCGTCATCCGAAAATTAATATCCGCCGCTATAATTAGCAAAAGCCATACGCCTGCTTACACCATCCTGCAACAATAAGTCAATCCTTAGCTGATGTTAAAGAGAAATAATCAGCAAAAAGCCACATAAAAAAGTCAAGCCATGAGCGCTGCTAAAAAAATGTCGCCATATTTTTTTAACTACAAAGTAACTTATTACTCGCCAGCATCACAAAGATTTTTATGCTTTGCCCACATACTAAGCAATATGCACGCTGCTTTGCTTGTACGCGAGAGCATTGGGCGATTTTTAGATAGGTCAACATCTGAAACAAACTTTAGAACGCGTCACAGGTTGCTTACAGAAAAATATGACACGCGCCCTTCTTCAGGATTCTTTCCTGTTGCGCCTTTCGTACCTGAATTATCTGAAGACGGGCTTAATCAGATTCAAGCACTTGATAATCCTATTGAGAACAGTATTGATGCTAACTTATTTGGCTTGCAGTTGGATATTGCTCTTTTTCAGGCATCACGCGGACGCAGATTCATTCGTAAAAAAAGAGGAGTGAACAGGATTGCTTCACGACTTAAAGTCACAACAGACCATGCTAGACAATTATTAGAAACAGGAAAACTCTCATTTCAGCCACTGGAGGAGCTAGTCAATGGCTTTTTTGAAGAGAACTTCTTCACTCCTGAAGAAGTGTGTTCAGACAATAACGTATCAATTGAAGAAATTAATTTCTTGCTGGATTCAAAAGCAATTGCTGCTATTGATGTTGGCTTAGATGCGCCTGTCTGGAGAATCCCCGAGTCCTCAGTTTCTACGCTTTCATTACTCAAAGAACAAGCTAACGTGTATACTGTTGAAAGTCTGGCGAATAAGTTTAATATTCATAGTGAAATCGCTTCATCCATACTTTCTATAGAGTTGGCGCAAAACAGAACAGTATATTTTCCATTGCCAGTTGCCAAATACCACATTTCCAACAGGGTTTTATCAGAAATAAAAGCACGACTCGGCATTGCAAAGATTACTTTTGGTGAAGCCATTTTGACAGAATCACAAGCACGCGATTCGTATTCACTTTCAGAAATATGGGAAGAGCTAAAAGAAAGAGGCATGCCTTCAATTAATGTTTATCCTTTTGCAGATTCTCCTGTTTTGGTTTATTCAAGAAGAGATGTTGAAAAATTCTTAAGAGATAACGTTATAGAAGTAAATAACTCCCAGATTGTTTTGGAAAAACCACAACAATTGAGAATTTTAATGCACTATCTTAACGGTATGACTATAGGAAAAATTAAAGAAACAGTTTCTTTTGATAAAGAGATAGTGCAGGCAGTGATATCGCGCCATAATGCTGATTCATTGTTAGCTCAAGCACGCAGAAATCTTGAAAAGAGCACTTCACAACAAGCAAAAGCTGAAAAAGAGATCGTTAATACATATACTGATTGTCTTCAGGAATACCTTTCTGACATAGACTCAGCCCCTTTGTTGTCTCCTGAACAAGAAAAAGAATTTTTCTCACACTACAAAACAGGAGATAAAAGTGCGCGCGAAAAGATTTTTGCAGCCAACCGCCGACTTGTTGTGTATGTCGCTAAACATTTGAGGGAAAAACTAGGGCTGGCTAGCAGCGAATTATTAGAACTTATCGGAGTAGGAAATTATGGTCTGAATAAAGCAATTGACGGATTTGACGTATCAAAAAATAATAAGTTCAGCACTTATGCGTATTCTTGCATTCACAATGAAATCCTGAAGCAACGCTCCTTTTCAAAATACCCATTTACTTTGATTGGTAAAGACAGAGAACAACTGTCTAAGTTGTATGCTGCAAAAGACTGGTTTGTCAAGTCGTATGGTATGGAGCCAAACATTGAACAATTATCTGCTGCTTCCCGGCTTTCAGTGAAAACAATTTTGCGCCTGCAGGAGGTTTATGGCACTCCATTACATTTTGACTCGGCAGAAGGGTTTGAGTATGAGGATGAAACGATTGAGCGCCAGCATGCTATAGATAAGATAGAGGCGCTTAAGCAAAAATTAAGCTCTACTCTTAAGAAAGTTCTTTCTTTTCGCGAATATCGGACTATCTGCCTTTCATTTGGCATCGGAGAATTTCGTACTTATTCGCTGCAAGAGATTGCAGACAGATACCAATTTAGCAAAGCACTTGTTGGCAGATTCTTTAAGAATGCGAAAAAAAAGCTCCAGTCTGCTTCAGCCCGCGAGCAATATCATTTGGATTCTTTAGTTGAGGAATTTATAGAGGCAAGAAATTTCATCAACTAACCACCTACCAAAACATGCATGAGTAAATGCGCTTACCGCCCCTGCCAGAGCATACCTTAACTGAGTTTACAGAACAGGTCTTAACTGACTTTGCATTTGTCTTGCAGTCCTTGCTAACGCGTATCTTAAATCAGGTTATAACTTATCAGCAGCCCTTGCTAACACTTATCTTAAATGAGCACATAATTTATCAACAGCCATTGTGCTCTGATTGTGAACGTTAATGTAATCAACTGTTTATTTGTCTTGAGCAATACCATTTGTTGCAATCTGTTGCAAATACAACGCAAACAAAAGGTAATGGCTAAGTATAAAAACAAAACAAGAAGCGTTCAAATCATGAGCCAAGCCACCAGAGCTGCTAGGAAATAACAACACACTCTTTGATAGATATTAGCAGTTACAAGCAAAAGGTAATGGCTTGGTGTGACAACAAGAAAAAACACGTTCACATCACGAGCCAAGCCACAAGGGCTGCGGGAAAATAAAGACATGTTTTTTGATATGTCGGAAATTGCTATTGACGCAAACTACTGACTTCAGTCCATAGTAAGGACGAGCAATTTCAGAGCATGCTCAAGAACCACTTAATGCAATCCTTCTTTAGCAGGTGGTTCTTGACAAGTATTAGCAGCTGCGGGGAAATATTTGCCCAAGCTACACGCTCTATGATAGTTATTCGCATTATGATTTTTTGCGTAACGCTTATAACCTCTGACAGGTCTTCTCTTGAATATGGCTAAAAAATTTTACATGGGCCTGATTTATGCTTTTCTGGCAGTTTTGTTATTATCAACTATCGGCACAAGTTTCAAGTTCTTAGTTTCAAACCTTGACAGTTTCTCTGTTGCAATATACACACAATTATTTGCAACAATTGCGTTATTTGTTTATTTATTGATCACTGACAAAACAAAAAGAGTCATTACTGAATTTCTTAAACACCCATGGTTTTTTGTTATTGCAGGAATAATAGGATTAGGTATTCAGCAAATAACATACATAAAAGCATTTTCTCTTCTGCCTGCTGCAGAGGTGGTTATTATTTTTTATATGTATCCTCTGCTAATGGTGCTTTTATCCAGCATCATTTTCAGAGAAAGAACAAATCCTCGCGCTTACATATTCATACTACTAGGACTGATTGGCGTCTACACGCTTATTTCCAAAGGACAGAATGTAAGTATATCACTCAATTTCGGAATAATCATGGTAATACTCGCATCCTTATCATGGGCGCTCTTCTCTGTCATGATTAAACATACTACGTTTGACGTTGAAATCGGAATGTTTTTGTTCAACCTTTTCGGCCTTGTTTTTTTGAGCTTGGCAATCCCTTTTTTTGGCATCACCAACAGTATGAGCCAGATAACATTTTTTGGCCTGATTTATATGGCAGTTTTTCCAACTGCTCTCGCGTTTGTCTTCTGGAATAAATGCCTCCACATACTTAGCACAAGCTTGTGTTCCAGCATTGCTTTACTAATCCCACTATTGTCTGTACTGTTAATTTCTTTAATCTTAAAAGAACAATTAGGCATATCACACGTTATTGGACTGTTTTTGATCACTAGCTCTGTTTTATTGAGCATCATATTCAGAAATAACTGATTTTTTGTATGAAATCCAAAAGGGTTTTAAACTATCCGAACAGTTATTGCTTTATGGGACGGTAGCTCAGCCTGGGAGAGCACACGGCTGAAGACCGTGGTGTCGAGGGTTCAAATCCCTCTCGTCCCATACTCTAAAACACACCTGAGTAAATGCACCGCCTTTGCTAAAAATTCACTAAATGACAATGCATTCTTTGAAACTTATTAGCAGTCACTGGAAAATATTTGCAAGCTACATGTCCTGTGAGTATTATTAGCAGTGGTGGCAAACAAAAGGTAATGACGGCGTAAAACAACTTCAACCTAACCAGTGCCGATGTTTATTTTGTTCACTATTGTTGCAGAGATTATTGAAAACACAATTATTAACACGGATGACATGAGCACATACATTATTGTGCTTTTTATCAGGTTCTTACCTAAAAGATATCTTTCCTGCAGTTGGTCATTACCGTTTTCTATATTATTTGAGATAGTTGTTAGAAGATAAATTATTTGAAAAACATACGTTCCAATCACTAACTGAAAATAATATGTTGGTATACCGTCCCCAAACATGGACAAGATGCCAAGTGCTCCGCCGCCCAGATTAGCAGTTCCTGTTGCTCCCTCACCTAAGGATATCGTGCTTGTTTTTAATTGCGTGCTTAATGACCCTAATATGTGGCTTATCATTGCAGTAATTGCAATAACTATACTGGCAATTGCAGGCGTCAAGAAAGATATCTGACTTTTCATGTCCCCAATTATCTCTGACAAAAGATCCTTGAGCCGCTCATTCACTTTGTGCATTTCTTTTATGTATCTTGCTATGTTAAGAATTGCATTAGAGGCCACCAAGGGACCTTTCTTTATACTCTCAGATAATATTTTCATACTGGAATTGATTACTGACGAAGGATACGAAAGTATCGCCCCCCTTTTTGAATCAAACAATGCCTGCTGAACTCCCATACCTAACTGCCGTATGTTTGTACTTACAATACTAAAGAACGTTCCTGATTGAGTGCCGGACATTGTTTCTGCCACCTTATCAAACGCAATTTCTGCAGGTATACCATCACCTAACCTGTTTCCAAATTGCGTAAGCGCAGTTGTGAACTCACTTTCCAACCGCTGCGTGTCCTCCCGTATCTTCATTACTTTCCAACTTCTAAGCGCATAATAAAGCCCAAAACTCAGAGCCAACGCAAGCGGTATTGCCGAACTCATTAAACTAGCGCCAAGACCAAACGGCCCAATTATTAAATCAGGACTGTTCACACTAGGCCGGTACCCGAAAAAACTAAGCCCTAAAGGCAGGTTTATATCAGAGCACACTACCTGTTTTTCTACTGTCTGACACTGAATGAATTGTTTTGCTGCTGCAGGAATTATTGCAATCACGGCTATGAACACACCTATCATGAGACATAACGGCAGCGGATTTATGCCATACTCTTTTTTCTTAAACTTATACGTGATTTTTTCTGCTTTTTTTGCTTTTTCATCAAACTCAGTTATGTCCTGACTTCCATAACCAGTAGGACGCGAACTCATTATTTTCTTGCCAAAGAAATACACAAAGCACGGAAAAGCAATGTTGTATATCATCGCTATATGCCACCATCTTACGCTTTCCATAAAACTCACAACCATTGGCAGCATCACCATTCCAAGTATTGGAAGGATTATCCCCATCATGTGCAACAACGTTATAGGCGATTTTAAGTTCTGAGCAAAATGCAACATTTTTTCATATGTTTGCTCCAGTATAGTGTCAAGTGATTTTTCCAGAACTCCGACTCTTTTCTGCTCGCTTTCTTCAAATAACGAACTTTGTATTAGATTGAAGCTTTCCACAAACTCCTTATTATATTTCTTCCACTTCAGCAAATAACTATCCAAACTTTGCTTAACACTTTGATACTTATTTGTTTGCACATCCCATAAAACCTTTTTCATATCCTCTGCTAATGGAGGCGTCAGATGCTCTGCTGCGAAGGCAACAGCCCTTTCCAAATTGCTAGTATGCCTCATGTATGTAACAACATAAAAAATACACAACACCATCTGATTACTTGCAGCCATTCTTTCATTGTTAGCAAAATAATACGGAACATAGTTCAGCACTGCGATTAATGCCACACCAATTCCAAACATGAACATTGCCATGAACAATGAACCGAAAAGAAGTATTGACAACACCATTGCGAAAATTATGAACAAGCCGGGAACAACGTAGCTAGTTGCTACTACTTCTTCAGGAGTTACTGCCAACTTTGCAAACTCTATTGCTTCTTCCAGCCCGGCTTTCTTCTTTTCAGGAATTCTCGGCTGCACGTATTTTCCTACACTCTTACATAACTTTTCGTACAACGTCTGTTTTTTTGGCAAAAATTCAAGCTTAAACATCTGGTATTCTCTTGTGTTTTCACCTGCAATTTCTGCTTCAAGCCGTTTTTTGTATTTATTTATAAGTTCCTGCGTTTTAATATCCATACTGCCTCTTTTTTATTGCCTGCTTCAACCATTCCTTCCATTCAAACAATATCCTGTCTGGTTTTAGATAGCCGAGTTCTTCTCTTACGCTTTCACATATTGTGTGAAATACGTCATTGCATTGTATTGAGAATTCTGCTTCCAGCAAATTCATGTCTTTTGTTACTAACGCTGCCTCTACAATCGCCTGTTTTATATCTGCCCTCAGCTGAATGTTCTCCCACACTGCTTCCCAGTTTCCAGCCCACTCTTTGACATTACCTGCTATGCTTTTGAGTATCTCGCTGTTCCCTGCCAACAAATCATTTGTTGGCACCAACTGGTCTTTAACTGCATCATACTTCATTAAGTCCACAAACCCGTTTTCTCTCAACGGATCTTCATCCCATGTTTTCCTCACTTCTGTAATTTGCGTCACTCTTCTAACGCGATGAATCCCATCAGGACTTCTTATAGGGTTTGCAACAATTATTATATCTGTGGCTTTGAACGACGTTCTTGGAACTTCCAAATCATTAACCACCCTATCAAATACACCGTAAGGGCTGTCTCCATGTATCGTCCCACACACAACATTTGCTAAAGCACCTACGCGCATTGATTCATACAATGCTTTTGCTTCGGTTGATCTTACCTCCCCTACAAACAATGCACTATCTCCCAAACGAAGCGTCGTTCTTATCCCCTCATCTGCGCTCACTTCTGTTGTTCCTTTTGTTAATGCACTTGCAACTTTCATGCTTTGTATGTTATAGCCAATCTTTCTTAAACTATCCACAGGCAACTCAAGCGTGTCTTCTATCGTAATTATTCTCGTTCTCCTCATCAATTCTGTAAGAAAACTCCCTAAAAGAGAGGTTTTTCCTGAACTTCTTGTGCCTGCTACAAGTATAGTTCTTGCTCCATCAATAATAAAACTTATCAGCCCTGCTGCCAACGGAGTTATCATGCCGGTTTTAACAAACAACGGCAGAGTCCATGGCTTATCCCTATGTCTTCTAAAAGAAAACGCAATGCCTGTAGGATTTAGCGGGTTAGTTATTACACTTATTCTCGCTCTTGCACTCGGAAGCTGCAATTCTGTATCCAATATAGGATTTGCTTCATCCAACGGCCTTCCTGATATCAACCGCAATTTTGACGCCCAACTCTCTGCCTCAGGATGCGTAGGGATTATGTTAGTCATACAATCACCAAATTCTCCGTGAACAATAAACATAGGCGTCCTCCCCATTGGACTATTTATGCTAATGTCCTGTATTGCCTCATCCTGCAACAAAACCTCTATTAACCCAAAACCAATTGTATACCTTACAAGTATTTCTGCAAGTTCCTGCTTTTCTTTTGTGCTTAATGTTAGCCCTTTGTAGCCAGCCAACTCCTCTAATAAATCCATTCCAATGTTCGTGAATACATGCCTTATTCTTTCAGGATCAACAAATTCATTCTTTGTTGGCTTGTGCTCTGACATTATCTTTCTTGCTGCGTCAAGTATGGCGTATTTTTCCTCATCAAGCCGAAATTCAGGAGGCATAATGTGATAAAGGTATTGCACTGATTCTGGCAGCTTGAATAATGCAACCTCTGTTTCATTTAGTGCATAGTTAGCAATCTCCTCTGCATCAGGAGGATATAATGACATTAGTTTCGTGTACATGAAATCAGGCCTTATGACAGGAGAGAATATCCGCCGATACGGTTCCCTATCACCTTCTTTATAACCAGCGATAACATCCTTATTCGCCCTAATTATTTTTAGGGCTTCTATTGTTTGTATTGCATCTTTTATGAACCCCATTAATTGTTCGTGATAGGGCTTTACGTTTGCCGGTAAGCCAGTTTCGGATATTGCTTTCTCATCCCTATAAAATCTCAACAATTCAACATATGCTGCAATAGGATCCCCTTTCATTGTTTCATGTATAGTATTTTTCAGCCGTATGAGTTTAGACTCAAGATACTTCACAAGTTCAGGACTCAACTGGAAAAACTTTCTTTGTTTCAATGTTCTCCATGCCTGAGCGAGCCCTGCAAGCATTTCTGTCTGCACATAATCATACTCGTAATCCCGCTGCTGGGAAATCACTATCTTCGTTATCGCACCTGCTTCTGCAAGCATTTCAATTATCATCGCCATTGCTCGTTTATCATCTTCCACACTCGGAAAGAATGGCAATTTGCTTCCATCTACGTGTAAAGTAATTTCTTCCCCTTCTTTAACAATTTCGTATTGTTCAGCCATACCCCTCCTTTAAGCCAGCCATTCTCTTATATAAGATTTGTGCAAAAAGAGCAAAAGTATTTGAATATCCTCTTTTTTCTTGTCTTAATGGCAGAAGAGCAGGTCTCACAACAAGACATTATCAACAGCTTAAATGCACGCCTTCGCCTTGCAGAAGAACGCCAGACAGAAATCAGAAGAAAAATGGCGCTTGTTGAACAAAACATGCTCTCTGGCACGAAACGACTTAATCAGGAGATGCGGCTGATGAAAGACGACATTTCAGCAATAAAACAAACCCTCCGCAATATTGAAGAACGGATTATTACTATAATCAAAGAACTCCAGCTCACTCCTAAGAAAGAAGATGTAGAAGTTGTGAAGAAATACGTTGACTACTGGAACCCTGTCAAGTTCGTGAGTATTGACAAGATTGACGAGATTGTAAAAGACTCTCTAAAACAATTAAAGGAAGAAAACGCCGAATAAACTCCTGCTAAAAATTATCTGAGCAAATAAAATATTTGCCCTTGCCAGAACATATCTTAACTGACTTTGCATTTGTCTTACAGTCCTTGCTAACGCTTATCTTAAATCAGGTTATAACTCATCAGCAGATCCTCCTAACTCTTACCTTAAATCATATCATAACTCATCAGCAGCTCTTGCGCTCTGACTGTGAACTTTAACGTAACTAATTCTTTTTAATTGACAGGAGCAATACCATTTGTTGCACCCCTAAAAATAAACGGAGTTGGTAATGCATTTATCCCGCAGCCCTTGTGCTCTGATTGTGAACTTTAATGTAATCAACTGTTTATTTGTCTTGAGCAATACAATTTGTTGCAGCCGGTTGCAAACACAACGCAAACACATAGTAAGGGCCTGGTGTGACAACAAAACAAGATCCCTTCAAACTACTCATCAATCCACAAGAGCAGTGGAAAGGCACGATCGTCCCATACTCTTATTTTTTTAGAGAGGGCTGCAAGGGATAACAACATCTTCTTTAATACGTATTAGCAGCTATGCAAATAGAACGAAAGAGTTATATACCGCTATGCCTGTGTCTTTATTATGGGACTGCTTGACGCTCTCAAAAAAAAGGAAATCCCCCTCCCTCCCAGCCCGCCACTACCTCCACCGCCACCTCCTTCTTTAGCAAGCCCTGTTCAATTAGTTTTACAATTAGAGCAAGAAGGAAAAAGCGATCCTGAAATTATTGCTGAACTTACAAGACAAGGTTTTGACCAAACACAAGTGTATGATGCAATAGTTCAAGCAAGACAAAAAGGAATTGAACCATCAAACTCTCAACAACAAGCAACCCAAAGCGCAATGGTTGACCAAAAAAACATACAAGAAACAGTTGAAAAGGTAGTAGATGAAAAATGGTCTGCGTTTCAGAAAGAACTGCAAAAACTTTCTGAATGGAAAGAAAGCGTTGAAATAAAAAATACAGAAATAACCACCAAAATTCAGGACATGCGCGCAGATTTAGAAAGTCTCCACAAAGCAATCGTTGGCAAAATAGGAGAATACGACAGAAGTCTGCTTGACGTTGGCGTTGAAATGAAAGCAATGGAACAAGTATTCAAAAAAGTCCTTCCTGAATTAAGCGCGAACGTACAAGAATTATCCAAAATAACCAAAAAAGCCAAATCTTCAAAAGAAAAGTAGATACGCGCATGATCTGTTATTTCTACACCAACAAAAGTAGCGCATAGCCAAGAACACAACCAATTGTGAGAAAAGGCATTGCAGGATAAAACCTGCCTTTCTGCCCCTTCCACAGAACAAGAGCCAATAAAAGAACTATGAAAGGTAATACAATCATACTTGCAGCAAACCCATCCCGCAAGAGCAATGTTCCCAAGAACAACAAAGGAAATGCCATGTCCCCGCCGCCAAGAATTGCCATCCCTCCATATTTTCTTCTGTGACTCACACGAGCACTTTTTTTATAAGGAATCATCAATCCGCCAAAAGTCTTTTGCTCCATCTGAAATTTTGCAAGCGTTATCATGTGCTTTGTTTTCCACACAGCTATGGCATCATATAATGAAATAACTATCAAAAGTGCAAGAACAACTACTGGCTGTTTTACTATCGGAACAAATATGGCTGACAACCCGCCATAAATAAGAATCTCAGTCACATTATGAAGCAGGGTGCTTGGTTTGAATGTTTTAACCAGCCCAAGAAACACAGCAATTACCAAACTAGCACCAGAGGAAAGCATACTTGCTAGAGCCACATGCAATAGCAGAGTTACTGCAACAAAATACCACAACTTCCACAAAAATATTGCTTTAAGCCATATAAGAAACAACACCAAAAGCGTTCCTAAAAATACTGCGAGCGTTATCATCACAGCACCCTGCACAGGGTTAAGCTCAGGCCGCTCAATTCTTACTCCTGCAATATCTGGCAAACCCTTTACTTTTATTACACCATCCTCCTCAGCTAAATACGCCCGGGTTATCAACAAGCCAACAATTTGCGTTGTTGTGAACAATAACAGCACCAAAAACGTAGGAAGCAACGGATGTTTCATTGCTACTCAGCACATAGAAAGATATAAATAGGTTATTGTTTCAACAACAGCATGCACAAATTTGCCTTACACTCAATGTTTGTTGGAAGCATTATTGGCTTTGTTGTTAGTGTTACATACGTGTGGAATTTAAGCATAAGCTTTGGCTTTGCTTTTGCTGTTGCATTTGTCATAATGTTTGTTGCAAGTCTCGTAACCGGGTTACAAGTATAAAAAAACAGATTACGCGCGTCCAATAAAGAAAACCCACCAATCTCAACCATCCTGCTGCAAGCAGCAGTGTATTAAACCTGATTTTGCAATAAATAATACGAACTGTATGCAGTATTTCTTTTTGTCTGACAATATTCCTACAACTGCTTGCAATCAAAACTCAAACGGATTCTTCTTCTCCTCAATTATTTTAGGCGCACTGCCACCATGCCAACTACTCCTAGGCCTTATCTGCATAGGAAATATCCGCTCATTAACATCATCAATTGCCAAACAAGTCCCAGAAGTTTTTGGCAACTTTTCAAGCTCAGAATCCAAACTATCCCTAAGATAACTCTGCATCAACTGCCCTAACGCATCAGTATCAATCTTTGCAGTTATTCTATGAGCAAGAACGATATCTGACTGCGTTAATGCATCAGTGTGAATTTTCCCCGGCTGCTGTGTTACCATAACCATTGCCAATCCTGGCTGCCTTCCCTCACGCAACAAGGTTATCAATGCATCTGAAGCAGCGGTTTTCCCCTCTCTAGGCAAAAACTCATGCGCCTCATCTATCATCAACCACACTATAGGCATTTGCTCCCCTTTTTGTTCTTCATCTTTTTGTATGTAATGCACTGCCTGCGTTATACTCGCAAATTCCTCATACTTCCTTACAATTGTCCTTTCTATAAACAAACGCTTACACACGATTCCCATACACAAATTTTTTATCCTCCAACCACCAGCCATTGTAGCATAACAACTCAAATCCAACACAGTTATTTGCCCCCCTTTTGCAAGCTCTTTTATTGGCGTTCCTTTTTCATCAAACAAACCCCAACTCTGAGCACTTCTAAAACGGTTTTCTGCTGCCAATTTGATATGCGGTTCTTCCTCCTCTATCCTTATCTCGTTTATTATGTCTTGGATACTATACTCTTGCCTTTCATCCTTCATTTTCAGTATAAGCCGCTCTATAAAAACACCTAACGGCTCTGTCGCAGTTATATCAAAACTTATAAACCAGTCTTCAGGAGTTAATTCTGACGGCTTTATTGCAAACACACTATCAGTAGGAATCCCTGCTTTTTTGTACTGCTCATAATAACCAGCAGGAGTAAAAATCCTCACCTCACTTTCATACCCCCTTCCGGATAACCCCCATTCATGAAGCAATGCTTCATCTTTATGATTAGGATATTTCATTGTCCAGTATATCCCCATTGTATCCAAAAGTATAACACTTAATCGCTTTGCAAACTCCGGCTCAAGATTAACAATACCCTCTGCAATAACTCCCATACAGTACGAGTTGTGGATTATGATGTCGTTTGCCACGAAATTGTGTAGTTCTGGCACAGTTATGTCATATACTTCGCAGGTTTCCTGTTTTAGCTCTATTGCGGTTATTTCGTCCCAGAATATGTCTGATTGAGCCAGCATTTTGATTCTTTTGTTGTCGTCTGATTCGGCTATAGTCAGTAATTTTTGCCTTGACGGTGCGTAATCTACGCTGACCCGTGCTGCTTTTGGAGAGCCATATCCTAATTCATTGCCTGCAGCCACCCAGCTTTTTGATCTGTATCCCCCAAATATTTCCTTTGGAATTGTGTCGACACTTGGATTATGCGTTATTTGTGATAGTTCATAAAGTGCTTTTTGTTGTATCTCCTGCTTGCGCCCAAAAAAGCCGATTTCCTGTAGGAATTTGGTGACGTTTATTCCGTTAAGAACAATTTCGTAATTTATGAACGTTTTGTTTCTTAATTTTGCGTTTTTTGTTCGTATTCCTGAAAGTATGCCGAATCTGATGAGGAGGTGATGTATTTGGCGTGCCATTTTTTCAGATGAAGTTGCGTAGCTTACCTCCCAATTATTGCTATGGCATATACTTCCATCACAACTGAAGAGCCGATTCAGGAAAAGAGACGTTTGATGTTTTGGGAGAGTGAATATGCTTCGCGGGATTTCTTTTTCTCCTGATAATCTTCCGAATACGTCGTGAAGTTCAAGGAACTTGCGTATTTTTCTTTTTTCGTATTTGAAGTTGAGATTGTAGCCGCATTCTGCAATTCTTGTCAGGATTATGCTTTCATCAAACTTGTTCGTAGCTTCAGCAAGGTCTTGCACTATTTTATAGTCTTGGTGTGTAAAAAAGAGCGGCGCTTTGCAGTGTCCCTCTGCCATCATATATGCGAGTATTTTTATTTCGTGTTCTGGCAATGGCTTGTTGCCGAATGCTGGCAATATGCGCGGTGTGGCTATTCTACTGCCTATGGTAAGGTCTTTTGTTGCAATCCATCCACTGATTGTGAGTAGCGGGTGTTCTGGCGTCAGTGTTATTTGTTTGCCGCTTCTTAGTTTTACTGTCACTATTTCGTTTACTGTTCTGCTGAAGAATTCTGATTTTTCTGCTTTAGTGATTTTGAGCCGGTGATTTAGTGAGAGAATCTTTTCTTTTCTATTGGCAAGTTCTTTTATTTGAATTATTTCGCCGTTTTCCAATGTTACTAAAGTATCTCCGGTTACGCACTTTCCACTACCTCTCTTGCCGCACACGAAAATCACATGCGCCCTATTCATATCTAACCACACACTTTGCGCCAAAGCAGTCACTTGAGCCATCTTAACATACTGTTTTGCCAAGAATATACAGCCCTTTGTTCCATATTTATCACGTTCTTTAGGTTCGCGCCCAAGTATTATTTCATAAACCATTAATTACCGGAGTTATTTCTGTGTATAAAAATGCAGCGTTTAAGCCAACAGTTTGTCAATAATTTTTAATGCTGTCTGCCTGCTTTTCGGATAGGTTGCCAACTGTATTTTAATATGATAACAATTACCAGTCTCTGTTAATTCATACTTGCTTTGAAGCATCTTTAGCTTGCTCAACCGAATAAAAAAAGCAAGCTCATCATCCAAACGAGACTCCTTTTGCTCAAAAAGTATCTCCTTATCCTCTTTACCTAAGCTCTGAAACAACAATTTTAAAAAATTATTTGTGTGACTCTCTTTATTGATTTTTACTGTCAAAATCATTATCTGCTCTTCATTAACTCCTGTTGTCTTCTGCTTCTCAAGGTAGTTCTGTGCTGAAAAAGGAAACAAGTTCAGCAGCGCACGCGTTATCTCTTCCTCATTTTCCTCTTTTTTTGAAAATACAGTTACAACTACATTATGCGCAATTCTCATAAGCCAGCGGCAGTTATTACGTTCACCTTTCTTCCTTGCGTGTTGGCATTCATTGCAACAATGTGCTTTACATTCGCCTCCTCGGCAACTCTAACTAAATTCTCATCTGCAACACCATCAAATACCACCGCATGGATGCCATGCTTTAAACTCTTTATTGTCGTCTCAAGCTCAGTAGTTGGCACTTTTCCAAGAACATTCATTTTGTTATCAAGAATGAACGCTCCTTTTGTTCCTATAAGGTTTTCAAGCATTTTACCATACATACTCTTTTCATTTTCATTAATGTCCTGCTTTTCCTCAGGCCGTTTAGGCAAAGGCCTTATCTGCGGCCTTCTTATGCTATTGCTAGTATCGTGAGATGCCAGCTCCAGTTTTGCCTGCTCTATGGTTATCCTGCTTCTTAGTGCCTTATGAATCTCCTTTTTAGTGAGTTCCTCAACCTCTTTTCCATCAGGAGCCCTAGTTATGAAATCAACTTCTGCTACCTCTATAAGCTCTTTAATGATAAGGTCACCGCCCCTGTCCCCATCTAAGAACGCAACAGCATCCTTTTTCTTGCTAAGCTCAATTATTGTTTGAGGAACACTTGTTCCGTTCATGGCAATTACGTTTTTGAACCCATTTTTAAGAAGATTCAAAACATCTGCCCTGCCTTCAACAACGATTATTTCATCACTTTCTGTTATCCCCGGCCCAGCAGGCAACCTATCCCGCCCGTATTCTGTGCATTCCATCACTCGTACAGCAGATGCAACTTCATCTGCAAGCTCCTGCGAATCAGGCATAACCTCACTCTGGAGACTTTTGAGCAACTCCTTTGCTCGCTCTATTACGAAACTTCTTTTACTTATTCTTACATCCTCAATATTCTGAACTTTTAGCTGAGCATTACACGGACCTATCCTTTGAATGATTTCTAAAGAAGCACCAACAATAGCGGTTTCTGCTTTGTCCAAACTGCTCGGAATTATTATCGTACCTTCTGTCTTTCCTGCATTAGTATCAACATCAACTTCTATCCTACCTATTCTCCCACTCCTTTGAAGCTCTCTTAATTCCAAATCAGGACCAAGAAGCCCTTCTGTCTGCCCAAATATTGCGCCTATTACATCTGGCTTATCAACAACTCCCTCAATCCTTATAATTGAGTGGATTATGTATTTAGATGATACTGGTGCTATTTTTCCCATTTTTTCATTCCCCCTCGGTTATGATAGAAAGAGCCCGGGCATTACTTTTATACGCCCTTTTGTGATTGTGCATGTGAATAATGATACAATCGCGAGTTGACTTTCTATCCTTTTTTTGGCCAATTATTGTAGCCCGATACACTAACCCCCAAGTTCCTTGCTAGCATGTTTGCTTTGCTCGATTGGGTACTCTCATGCCGGGCTTGGCCAATTATTATTTAGCACTCTTAGTTTATAAACTTTACGGAAAAACCCCTTTTAGCCATTTTCCCTACAAACAACTAAATAGTACGTGCTTACGCGGTATAAAGGTAAAAAAAAGAGCACATTTTAATAAGACAAAACAATAGAAGAACCATGCAGTCATTCATTGACAAATGGAAGCCAAAAAACTCAGATGAAATCCCCCAACTGTTCTCAATAAAAGCACTAAAAGAGTACATAACAAATTACAAAAAACAAAAGAAAAAAGCAGCACTGTTGTATGGCCCGGCAGGAACATGCAAAACAAGCAGCGTTTACACAATTGCACAAGAAACAAACTCCGAGATAGTAGAATTAAACAGCAGCGACTTCAGAAATGCAGCAGAAATAAACACAATCATAGGTTCAGCAATCAGCCAACAATCATTATTTGAAAAGAACAAAATAATATTAATAGACGAAATAGAAGGGATAGCAGGAAATGAAGACAGGGGAGGCCTTCAAGCACTGGCAAAAATCATAGACAAAAGCAAATACCCGGTGATAATGACTGCAAGTGAAATCACAAACACTAAACACAACACAATAAGAAAAAAATGCCTTTTGATAAACTTCCCGCCAGTAAGCCCGACTGAAATAACAAGAATACTTACAAACATTTGCTTACAAGAAAATATTAAAGCAGACGAAACTGCAATAAAAACACTAGCAAGAACAAGCAACGGAGACTTAAGAGCAGCAATTCACGACTTATACTCTCTTCCAGAAATAACCACACAAAACATTTCAAACATGTTCACAAGAAATAAAGAACTCCTAATGGAACAAGCAGTTTCGCAAGTATTCACTGACAACAGCCAAAAAAGCATAAACCACTTGTTCAGCGCAGGAGAAGACAATACATGGTTTTTGTGGCTAGAAGAAAACATTCCAACACATTATACACTAAAAGAACGAGCAGAAGCATTTGAGAACATAAGCAGAGCAGACATACACAAAAAAAGGATAAGAAAACAACAATACTGGAGGTTACTGGTTTACATCAAAGAACTTCTTACAACAGGAGTTTCTACATCAAAAAAAGAAAGTAAACCATACGCTAAATGCCAGCAACCGCAAAGACCCTTAAGCATCTGGATATCAAATGCAAAAAATTCAAAGAAAAAACTACTAATGCAAAAAATAGCACAAAAAACACACGCGAGCAATGCAAAAACAATAAAAGAATCACCTTACCTACTCCACATAGCCAAAACACTAAAGAACAAAGAAAAAATATTTCAACAACTTCACTTAAGCGAAGAAGAAAAAGAAACAATAACAACTATCTTCTAAAAATACGCTAAACAATTGACATATTTGCCCAGCAGACCTTGATAATTCTTATCTTAAATGAGCACATAATTTATCAGCGGCTCTTGCTAATATTCCAATAAACCACTGCAAGATTTGCCTTGCAGTTCTTGTGCTCTGACGGTAAACTTAACGCAATTCAGTGTATTGCTTGTCATGAGCAATACCATTTGTTGCAGCCGGTTGCAAGCAC
>JACQMV010000005.1 GCA_016203395.1 Candidatus Woesearchaeota archaeon
CAATTGTTATGCCTTCCGAATATAATAGTCGCAAAAAAATATTAAAAATTTAGTGCGCCTATTATAGAAAGAACAACAACAAACATTCTAATCTCTCCTTACGCTAAATCCTGCCATGGAGAAAAAACAATGTATACTCCCAGAGTAGTAAAACATGGTGAATGTTTATAAACAACACATAATTATCAAAGCCAGACAAGTGGGGAGAAGATAAAGAATGCCAAAAGCAGAAGAATATGAAATAGAAGAAACTGAAGAAGACCCTGAAGAAGAAACAGACGACATTGAAATACATGGTAAAAAATACAAAGATAAGATAGACGGATTAACCGAAGAAAACGAAAAATTTCAAGCAGATCTAGAAAACCAGGCAATGGTAATAGAGGCACTAAAAGCGCCACCACAGCTAATAGCAGACGTTTATCAAGTCCACAAAGATGGCACAGCAATAGTAGTTGTAGACAATAAATTTTACAGAGTAAGATTTCATCCTGACCTAAAAGGCAAGCTAGAACCAGAAATGACTGTATCCTTACATAGAAATTCTTTAAGCATTACCCAAATAATAGATCCACTGGAAGGGGGGCTAATAGCGAAAGTAATAGAAACACTGCCTGACCAAAGAGTCAAGGTAGCTCAAAGAGGAGATGAATACATAATAAGAACAAGAAAGACCGTCGCAAAAGGAGACACAGTAATAGTTAATCCTTCTGTATCAATAATCAGTGAAAACCTTGGAAGGCAAAGCACTAGATTTTTGCTGGAACAAGTCCATGAAACCCCATGGACAAGCATAGGCGGGCTAGATACTGTTATAGAAAAAGTCCGCGAAACAATAGAAACACCATTTGCCCACCCAGACCTATATGAAATGATGAGAAAAAGAATGCCAAAAGGCATGCTACTTTATGGTCCTCCCGGATGCGGAAAAACACTAATGGCAACAGCAATAGCATACAACCTACAACAAATAACAGGAGGTGGAACAACAGCAGGATGCTTCTTACGCATAAACGGACCTGAAATACTTGACAAATACGTAGGAGAATCAGAACAGACCATACGCGAATTGTTCGCGAGCGCAAGAGAAGAAGCAGCAACAAACAACCACCCAGTAATAATATTCATTGACGAAGCAGAATCCATACTAAAAACAAGAGGCACAGGAATATCCACAGACATATACGACAGCATAGTCCCACAATTTCTTGCAGAAATGGATGGAATGGCGAAAAACAAAAACATATTAGTCATCCTCGCAACAAACAGGCAGGAACTCATTGATCCTGCAATACTAAGGCCAGGAAGAATAGACCTAAAAATGGAAATACCAAGGCCAGATGCAAGAGGAACACGGGAAATATATTCCATTTACTTACAAGAACTTCCTTATGACAAGGAAGTGAGAAAAAATGCTGAACAATCCGGAAGACAACCACACGACTACCTTGCAGAAGTAATGGCAACATGGATCTTCAGAGACAGGCCAGAAGGCGAATACGAAGACATTAGTGGAGCAACAATAGAAAACAGCATAGAACGCGCAAAGGGCTACGCAATAAAAAGAGCAATACACGATAAGACAAAAAAACCAGAACTAGGACACGGAGACCTTGTGACTGGCTGGGAAGAACAATCCATAGAAACAGAAAAACTAGGAGGCAATAAAAAATGAGAGAAACAGAACAAAAACCGAAAGATGATGAAGGAAAAAAACAAACAGAACCAGGAGAAGATTCAAGACCTTATGTCTTGAAGATAAAACCAGGCACAGCTGCAGAAAAATCAATGAAGATACTCGTGCCAGAAGAGCTTAGAACTGCAAACATAGACAGAATATTAGCATATGCAAAAGGCCTGACACAAGAAGAAGGCGGCTTAAAACGTGAGGACGTTCAAATACAGGAAAGACTTGCTACAGAAATGGCAGGCAAATACGGAATAACAGCAGACGGAGAAGCAGTTGATGGCAAAACCACGATTGACACCTTCTTCAAAGAAGTAGACACACCAAACGGTACAAAAGTAATGGTTGCTGAAATAATAGTTGCAGCAAGACAAGAAGGCGCAAAAAACATAGAATACTGCTTAGGGCAATGAAAACATGGCTAGTAACCCTCGCTGAAAAAGGAACATTCTTCGTAATAGACAACAGAATCTATCTCACAGGAGCACAAGCAGCTAACGACAAATACCTGCAATTAGGAGAAGAAAGAATAGAACTTGTCCCAGCAGGCACAGTAGAAGAAATAATTGTATTCCACGACAGCATACAAAAAGCCGAAATCTACGAACAACAAAAAGCATTCATTCAAGAAAAAACAAAACTAACTCTTGAAACAGCAGACGTAAGAAAACAGGACATGCTACAGCGAAAAACGCTGCAATTCATCATTAAAGAGCTAATGCCACACATGAGCGGGCACAAAGAAGACCTTACAGAAATGCTTGGCGAAGCAGCAAGAAAACAAACAATGCCCACAACTGTCAATGCACAAGAACTTGATGAAGCAATCAGACAAACAAAAGAAAGACTATACAAAGAACAAACAGATTATGCGAGAAGACACGATATAGATGATAACGAAGCGAATTATCTCAGAAAACAATTAAGCGGAGGTATTCTTGTACACAGAAAAGGTGCTTACATGCTAACGCAATCTAAAAGAGACGGAATAATTATCTGCACTCACAAGCCACGAAGATACCTGCTAGAACAAACAGGAATAGATAACATTGAAGAACAATACGTCAAATACCGGCAATGGAGGATAAAAACACAAGCAATAGAAGCACTAACAGAGCACATAGCAGAAAAACAAAAAATAGCATTAGCAACACTAAAAGACTTTGAAAAAATCCTACAACTAAAAGAGTTCAATGAAGGGGATGTTGGCTTCCTACAAGAAAAAGAAGGCATATACGTTTACCAAA
>JACQMV010000006.1 GCA_016203395.1 Candidatus Woesearchaeota archaeon
ATTTATATGTTAAATGAGCCGTAAGCTTGTTCAGCTGGGCAAAAGCACGTTGTTAGTGAGTATTCCTTCTGTTTTTGCGAAGAATTTTGGTTTGAAAAAAGGCAATGAGGTTGATGTTGTGGCTGATGAGTCTTCTTTGATTGTGCGCGCGAAGGGAATGTCTGATAAGAGAGGGGTTGTTGATGTTAGTAATTTGAATTATTCTCTCGCATGGTATTGTATCACTGGCGCGTATGTCGCAGGGTTTTCTGGGTTTAGGATAAACTTTTCTTCGCACATATTTCATAATCGGAAGAATGTTTCTTTGCCTGCTATTGAGGTTGTTAGTGAGATTGTGAGTTTCCTTCCCGGCGTAGAGTTGCTTGAGCAAGGAAGGTCTTTTTGTGTTGTCAAAGAAGTGTCTATTCCGAAAGAGGAGGACATTGAAGGTATTGTTTCAAGGGTTTGGAATGTTCTTATTGTTCTTTCTGAGGGGTTGATGGAGCCGGTAGTTAGGCGGCGTTTGCAGGTTTATGAGGAACAAATAAATCATCTGGTTTTGTATTCTTTGCGGGTTATTGCTCGTGTTGGCCTTTCCAGTAGACTGCAATCATTGTGTTTGTTTGCCATACTTTCTCGTCTGGAGGAGGTTGCGGATTCCTTTCAGGTTATTTCAGGACAGTTGTTCAATGAACAATTTGTTTCTGGCTTGAACAGGTTTATTGTAAAATCGCGTGCTTATTTTTATTCATGTAAGCAGGAAGATTTTGTGGCTTGCTGGAAGTTGCGTCATCAGCTGAAATCTTCTTTTGGCAGAACAAGCGCGTTTTTTATTGTTTCTCGTCTTTTGGATAATGTCATGGATGCTTTGCACATGCGTCTTGTTTATGTGAAGCATAATTCAGGGTAGTATGGTTTTATGTTTTCGCATGCATCCCTGAGGTGTTTTTCAAGCAATTCTCTGTTGCCTTCATCATATTCGTGTTGTCTGCCTAAAAGCCGCATGGTTGCAAGCAGGTTTGCTATTGCAAATCTTCTTTTGTTTTGGTATTGTTTTGCTTTTGTTGTTCCGTAGCATGCTAGTAATTGTGCTTTATCAAGTATTTCGTCGCCTCTTCCTGAATCTTCATAATCTAGTATTACCGGGGTGTTGTTCCATAGTATGTTTTCAGGGCAGGGGTTGTTGTGTATTACTCTATTATTCTTTAGTTTTTGAAAGGCGTTTGTTTTTTTTGGGCTAATGCCTATTCTTTTTGCTGCTGTGTAAAAGATTCTTTCGTAATCTATCAGAGGGAATTTTTCAGGGTTTGTTTTCTTGCTTAGTAAGCTAAGTGCCTGAAGTGCTTCGCCAGTGTGTTCTTGGGGTAGTGGCATTCCGTTTATTAGTCCTAATAATAAGTAATCTTCATTTTTTGTTGTGAAGGCAACTGGTTTTACGCTTAGTGCGCCTATTGCTTTTTTTGCTTCTTTTGTTTTTTCCCATTCTTCTCTTAATTGTCCTGCTTTCATAATGAATTTTCCTCGCAGGTATGTGCCTGCATTGAGTGTATATACTCTGTTTTTACTTGATTTGTATGTTTTTGATGGTGCGTAGTTTGTCAACCGTCTTATGAGTTCTTCCATTAGGTTGTTTTCTATTCCTGCTTGTTCTAAAATTTGTGCTTGGAATGCTAATATCCCGTCATTTCCAAAGTGGTCTTTCAGTATTTGGTCGCTGGTTTGCTTTATTTCTGTTTTTTGCTTGAGTTGCAGGTATAGTTCCTGAAGTTGTATTAGGGGTATTGGGTTTTCTGGCTTTTTTTTGTATTCGTCTTGTGCATTGAGTTCTGTTATTGCTTTGGTTGTGATTTGTGTTAGCATATTATCAAATCTTGTTGTTGGCAGGTGTATCTCTTCTATTCGGGCTAGTGCTGTTTCAATATTTCCTTGTTTTGCCATTTGTGTTGCTTCTGCTAATTGTACCACGTCATCTAAGGCAACTGTTTGTATTATTGTTTCTTCAGGGTTTTGTGGGTTTGTATCTGTTTGTATCATTGATTCAAGCACTTTCCTGAGGTTTTGAAGGTAGGGTGGTTTGAATATTCTTAATCCGGTTAATACTTGGTATATTAATGGAAAGAGCGTGAGTCCTAGTGTTGCTATGTGTGGCTGTCCTATCGTTCTTTCATTGCCAGGATATTTTAAAGCTAATAACGTTTCTGTTCCGAGTACTATTAGGGACGTATAAACCGTCGCGCCTATTCCGGGATTGGTTATCTTCCAATCATCACTTGGCTGTTCTTTTCTTTTCATTCTGTTTATTTTGAATGCTTGTGGCACCATTGACCATGCTAATGCCGTCATTGGTAGTATTGGCAGGCAGTTTGTTATTGCTTCACCTATACTGTGGAGTCGTTCAACAGGAGTTACTGAATTAACTGCATACATCCCATACAGAAGTATTCCTCCTGTTATTGCTGTACTTCTTACTGTTGCGCTTTTCAGCAATTGCATGGCGTGCTTTTAGTGTTAGTAGTTATAAACCTTTCCGCCTCTCTGCTAAAAAGCATAATGAATAATACGCCGTTTGCCATTGCTAAAAATTCTCTAGTTAGATGTATTAGTGCTTGCACCGTTGCTAATATTTATTGAAGAGCATGTTGTTATTTTCCTACAGTCCTTGTGGCTTGGCTCGTAATTTGAACGCTTCTTGTTTTGTTTTTATACTTAGCCCTTACCTTTTGTTTGCACTGTGTTTGCAACCGGCTGCAACAAATTGTATTGCTCCTGTCAATTAAAAAGAGTTAATTGCGTTAAATTAATCTTTAGAGCACCTGAGCTGCTGGATAAATGCATTACCAAATCAGGTTATTTTTAGGGGCGCAACAAATTGTATTGCTCAAGACAAATAAACAGTTGATTATCTTAAAGTTCACAATCAGAGCACAAGGGCTGCTGATAAACTATTACATCATTTAGGATAGGAGTTAGCAAGAACTATGGAAAATAATGCGGTCTTTTTATAAGGGACAGATAGGTTTATAAACAAACTACCTATTTTCAGAAATGCCTGACAAGAATCATTTCAGGGCAGTTAGAACACCGAATGCTTAGCCGCATTGCCTGATTCTAACAAACATTCTAAACTGAAAAGATTCGCAATAGGCAGCTTATGCCAACAACAAGAAGCCCGAGAAGAGGAAGTATGCAGTATTGGCCGCGAAAGCGAGCTAAGAAGCACCATGCCAGAGTTAGACAACATGCTAAACCAATAATTTTTGCTGGCTACAAAGTAGGAATGACACACGCAATGTTCACAGATAGCAGACCAAACAGCAACTTCAAAGGAATGCAAGTAAACTGGCCAGTCACAGTAGTAGAATGCCCCCCACTAAGAATAGCAGGAATCGCACTATACACCAAAGACGACTACGGAACACACAAAGCAGGACAAATAATACATCCTGACAAAGAATTCCAAAGAATACAACACGCAAAAAACAACGGAACACTAGACAATATAAAACCAGAAAACTACTCAAGCATACGACTAATAGCACAAACCCAACCAAAACTAACCGCCATCGGAAAGAAAAAACCGGAACTATTTGAAATAACACTAAAAGGAACACCACAAGAACAACTAGAAACAGCAAAACAAAAACTAGGAAAAGAAATCACGCTAAAAGAAGCACTACAAGCAGGAGCACACCTTGACACGCACGCAGTAACAAAAGGAAAGGGCTATGCAGGACCTGTAAAAAGATTCCATGTAGCAATAAGACAACACAAATCTGAAAAAACAAAAAGAGGAATAGGAACACTAGGACCGTGGCATGGAGCAAACATGACAAAAGTAGCCCACGCCGGACAATTAGGATTCCAAACAAGAACAGAAAGAAACAAACTACTAATAACAATAGGACACGAAACAGAAAAAATAAACCAAAAAGCCGGCTTTGCAAGATACGGCAACGTAAAAAACGAATATGCTCTATTCAAAGGCAGCTTACCCGGCAGCATCAAGCGACTGATAAAATTCACACAAGGAACAAAAAAACCAGAACACATACAACTAACGTGGATAAAAATATGAACTTCCCAGACCAATTCCAGGAACCAGTAAGAAAAGACCTCATCATCAGAGCAGTGTTAGCAATAAGAAGCATACGAAAACCATACGGCGCAAGCCCGCGCGCAGGAAAAGAAAAAAGCGCAAAACTATCCAGAAGAAGACGAGACTACAAAGGCGCATACGGCAAAGGAATAAGCAGATCCTCAAGAAAAACAATGAGCAGAAGAGGTACACAAATGACATGGATGGGCGCACTATCCCCACATACAAGAGGCGGAATGAGAGCGCACCCACCAAAAGCAGAAAAGATATGGCTACAAAAAATAAATGACAAAGAAAGAAAAAAAGCAATAAGAAGCGCACTAGCAGCAACAATACAAAAAGAATACGTGACACAAAGAGGCCACAAACTACCAAAAGAATACCCAATCATACTAGAAAACGACTTTGAAAAAATAACAAAAACAAAAGACGTCATAAAAAAGCTAGAATCACTCGGACTACAGGAAGAACTATCAAGATGCTCAATAACAACCATAAAAGCAGGCAGAGCAAAAACAAGAGAAAGAAAACACAAAAGAAAAAAAGGACCATTACTCGTGGTATCAAAAGACTGCCCGGTAATAAAAGCAGCAAGATCAATACAAGGAATTGACATAACGCCAGTAAATATCTTGAACGCAGAACTACTCGCACCGGGAACACACCCCGGACGACTAACACTATACACACAAGAAGCCCTAAAAACGATGCAAGAAAAGAGGATGTTCATATGAGTGAATACGACATAATCAAATACCCAATGGCAACAGAAAAAAGCATACGACTAATGGAAGAACAAAACAAGCTCGTCTTTATAGTAAGCAACAAAGCAAACAAAGAACAAATAAAACAAGCAATACAAAAAGCATACAACACAAAAGTCACAAAAGTAAGAACCCTACAAAAAGCAAACATAAAAAAAGCATACGTGACATTTTCAAAAGAAACACCTGCAATAGATGTGGCAACAGCCACGGGAATAATGTAAAATGGGAAAAAATCTAATACAACAAGCAAGAGGAAAAGGAGGACCCACATACAGGTCTAGAAGCTTCAGATTCGCAGGAAGAGCAACATTCCCAAAACCAATACCCGCAAAAGGAACAGTAACAGACATAATAGAATGCCCGGGACACAGCGCCCCACTCATAGAAGTGCTATACGAAACAGGCGAAACATGCCTAATGCAAGCACCAACAGGAATAAAAAAAGGAGACGCTGTTGAAACAGGAAGCACCCTACCAAACATAGGCAACATACTCAAACTCAGAGACATACCAGAAGGAACAAACATATACAACATAGAAAAAGCCCCGGGAGACGGAGGAAGATTCTGCAGAACAAGCGGCACAAGCGCAAAAATAGTTGGCAGAACACAAACCGAAGTAATCGTCCTACTGCCAAGCAAAAAAGAAAAAACATTTAACATGGATTGCAGAGCAGCAATCGGAATAATAAGCGGCGGCGGAAGAACAGAAAAACCAATCCTAAAAGCAGGAAACGTAGTGCATGCAATGAGAGCCAGAAACAAGAGATATCCAAACCCAAGCGCCGCAGCACAAAACGCAGTTGATCACCCATTCGGAAATAAAAGAACCAGCAGAAAAGCAAAACAAAAAGCAGTAAACAGATTCGCACCACCGGGAAGAAAAGTAGGCAAATTATGGCCAAAAAGGACGGGAAGAAGATAAAATGGCAAAAGAATTCACACTAAGAGGAAAAACACTCGAAGAAATAAAAAAGATGGACACCCAAGAATTCACAAAACTACTCACATCAAGAGAAAGAAGAGCAATAAAAAGAGGAACAACACACCAACAAAAAATGCTCATCAAAGCAGTAAAAGAAAACAAAAAAACACTAAAAACACACGCAAGAGACCTCGTCATACTACCGGATATGATAGGAAAAACAATCAAAATATATTCAGGAAAAGACTGGGTTCCCGTCCTTATAGAAGCAGACATGCTCGGACACAGACTAGGAGAATTTGCACTCACAAGAAAGAAAGTAACACACAGCGCACCAGGAGTAGGAGCAACAAGAAGCAGCGCAGCACTGAGCGTGAGATAATGAAAGAAGCAGTAGCAAGAGGAACAAAACAAATAAGCTGGAAACAAAGCGTAGAAATAGCCAGCATGATAAGAGGCAAAAAAACAGAAACTGCAAAAAAAATGCTTGAAAAAGTAATAAAAATGGAAATGCCAGTAAAATTCAAAAGATTCAACGAAAGCGCAGGCCACAGAAGCGGAATAGGCCCTGGAAAATATCCAGTCAAAGCAAGCCACGAAATACTACAGCTACTAAAAAGCGCAGAAGCAAACGCACAACACCAAGGAATAAGCAACTCAAAAATAACACACATAATAACAAGCAAATGCTCAACAAGAAGATACGGAAGACAAGGATGGAAAGGCAAAAGAACATACATAGAGGTCAAAGTAGGAAATGATTGAAAGAAAATTCGTAAAGGAAAAAGTGAAAGAATACCAAATCCAAGAATACATAGGAAACACACTAAAAAACGTAGGACACGCATTCACACGACTATTCAGAACACCACTAGGAGAAAAAATCGTCATATACACATCAAGACCGGGGCTAGTTGTTGGAAAAAAAGGCGAAAACATCAAAAAACTAACACTAACCCTCAAAAAAACATTCGGACTTGAAAACCCACAACTAGAAATAACCGAAATACAAAATCCAAGCGTAAACGCGACAATCGTAGCAGAAAGAATAGCAAACAACATAGAAAGATACGGCATACAGAAATTCAAAGCAGCAGTCCACAGAGCAATGCAAGAAGTCATGCAAGCAGGCGGCTTAGGCGTTGAAATAATAATCAGCGGAAAAGTCCCAAGCGCAAGAGCAAAAAGCTGGCGATTCTACCAAGGCCACCTAGAAAAATGCGGCAATCTCGCAATAGAAGAAATGAGCACTGCACAACACAATGCACAACTCAAAAGCGGAACAATAGGAATAACAGTAAGAATAACCCCGCCAGAAATCAAAAGACCAGATGAACTAAGCATAATCAAATATATCAAAGAGGTAAAAAATGAAGAAAAAGGAACTCAAAGCACAACAACCAAATGAGCTCAAAGAAAAACTAGCAGAACTCAAAAAAATGCTAGTAAAAGAAAACGCACAGATAGCCATAGGCACACTTCCAAAAGATCCTGGAAAAATCAAACACGCAAAAAGAACAATCGCAAGAATATACACAATAATAGGAGGTAAGAAAGCACAGTGAACGTATGCCCGAGATGTGGACTGCCAAAAGATCTATGCGTTTGCGAAGCAATAGCAAAGGAAACGCAAAAAATCACTGTTGAACGCCAAGCAAAAAAGTTCAACAGGACATACACCATCATTGACGGCATCAACAGCAAAGAAATAGACATGGACCAACTCGCAAAAAAACTCAAAGCAAAATTCGCATGCGGAGGCACTGTGAAAAACGACAAAATAGAATTACAAGGAGACCACAAAAACAAAGTGAAAGAGGCACTAATAACCATGGGCTTTGCCCCTGAAACAATCTTAATAAAATGAACTGCGACAAAAACTGCCCAATACACGGAACGGCACGAACACACGGAAAAATATTCACAGGAACAGTAGTCAGCACAAAAATGACAAAAACTGCAACAGTAGAATGGCAAAAGCTCAGATACGTACAAAAATACGAAAGATACGCAAAAACAAGAACAAAAGTAAAAGCACACAACCCACAATGCATCAACGCCCAAAAAGGCGACGTGGTAAAAATACAGGAAACACGAAAGCTCAGCAGAACAAAAAACTTCGCAATCATAGAAAAACTCGGAAAACAAAAGCTGTTTGAAGAAAAACAATCACGCATAGAACAATCAAAGAAAAGAGAAAAAGAGGAAGAAAATGAAAGCAGTTAAAGCAAGCATAGTCAGGGGCTTACCACATGGAAGCGTAGTCACAAGCTGCGACAACAGTGGAGCAAAAAAGCTGAGAATAATCAGCATCAAATGCCAAAAAACAAGAAGAGACAGAAAACCAAGTGCAGCAATAGGAGACTACGTAATGGCATCAGTAGTTGATGGAAAAACAGAAATGAGAAAACAAGTCGTCCCAGCAGTCATAGTCAGACAAAGAAAGTCCTACAGAAGACCAGATGGCACAAGAATAAAATTTGAAGACAACGCAGCAGCCGTCCTAAAAGATGACCTAGGAAACCCAAAAGGAACAGTAATCAAAGGACCAATAGCCAAAGAAGCAGCCGAAAGATGGCCGATGATTGCCAAAATAGCGAGGATGGTAGCATGAACGCCCACACAAAAGGAAAAAAGAAAACATCCCGACTAAAAATAGGCATGAACGTAAAAATAATGAGAGGAAAACACAAAGGCAAACAGGCAAAAATATCACGAATGAACATAAAAAACCAAAAAGTTTACTTAGAAAACATAGAAACTACAAGAAGAGACGGAGCAAAATCCCAAACACCAATACATAATTCAAACATAATGATACTGGAGGAAAAATGAGCCATCTCAAAAGACTAGCAGCACCAAAAACGTGGACACTGCACAAAAAAGAAAGAACCTTCGTAATAAAAACATCACCCGGCACACACAAAATAAAAGCAAGCATGCCATTAGCACTATGGCTCAAAAATCTTGAACTCACAAAAAACGCAAAAGAAACAAAAGCCATCCTAAACCAAATAAAAATAGACAACAAAAAAGTCACAGACCCTGCATTCCCAGTAGGATACCAAGACCTACTCACGATAGGAAACACGACATACCAAATAAAATACAACACACTAGGAAAACTAGAACCAATAAAAACAGAAAACAAAGAAAAAATCTGCAAAATAACAGGCAAAACAACAGCAAGAGCCAAAACAATACTATACCTACACGACGGAAGAACAATAGAAACAGACAACAAAGAATACAACACAGGAGAAAGCATCATCATAACACTCCCAGAACAAAAAATAGTAAAACACATCAAACTAAACACAGGAACAAAAATCGCCATAATCGGCGGAAAAAACATAGGACATGAAGGAACAATAAAACAAGTAAAAGGAGACAAAATAATTTACGAATCAGACAATAAAACATCAGAAACAACAAAAGAATACGCCTACGCAATACCATGAACCCAATGAAAAAACTAAAAGTGGAAAAAGTAACGCTCAATTTCGGAGCAGGAAAAGATCAAGCAAGACTAGAAAAAGGAATCAAAATCATAAAATCAATAACTGGAAAAGACCCACTAAAAACAATAACAGAAAAAAGAATCCCTGTATGGGGAGTAAGACCCGGCCTGCCAATAGGAGCAAAAATAACACTAAGAAAAAAAGAAGCACAAGAACTCATAAAACGACTTCTGGCTGCAAAAGAAAACAAACTAAAAGAATCAAACTTTGATACAAAAGGAAGCATAAGCTTCGGCATACAAGAATACATAGACATCCCCGGAACAAAATATGACCCGGCAATAGGCGTGCTAGGACTACAAGCATGCATAACACTTGAAAGAGCTGGCTTCAGAGTCAAAAAAAGACGACTAAAACCCTCAAAAATAGGCAAAGCACATCAAATACAAAAAGAAGAAGCAAAAAAATTCCTACAAGAAAGCTTCAACATAAAGGTGGAAGCATGACAATAAGCGACTGGAAAAAAACCTTCAAACAAATCAAAACAAAGCCGGCAAAAATGAAAAAATACCTGAAACACAACAAACCAAAAGAAAGAACTACAGGAATGACAACAAGGAGGTGCGTAAGATGCGGAAGATACGGCGGCAGAGTCACAAAATACGGCTTAGACTACTGCAGATGCTGCTTCAGAGAAATCGCAACAAAAATAGGATTCAAAAAATACAGCTAACATGACAAACGACACACTAGCAACCGGACTCACAGTAGTAAAACACCACGACAAACTCGGAAGGAAAGAATGCTACCTACACCCAATAAGCAAAACAATAAAAAACATCTTAGGACTACTAAACCAAGAGGGCTACATAGGAGCACAAGAGGAAATAACAACAGCAAAAGGCGGAAAAATCAAAGTCAACCTGCTAGGAAACATAAACAACCTAGGCGTAGTCAAACCAAGATTCGCAGTGAAAATGCAGGACTTTGAAAAATTTGAAAAAAGATACTTACCTGCAAAAGAAATGGGAATACTCGTCGTATCAACACCAAACGGAATAATGACACACAGAGATGCAAAAAAGAAAGGAACAGGAGGACGGCTTCTTGCCTACTGCTACTAATGAAACAAGAAATAACAATACCGGACAACGTAACAGTAAAACAAGAACAAAACACACTTACAGTAAAAGGACCTGCAGGAGAAATACAAAGAACCTACCCGACAATCAAAATAACAACAGAACCAAAAAGAATAACACTGGAAACAAAAAAAGACAAAAGAAGCCAAAAACGATTACTCAACACATACAAAGCACACATCAAAAACATGATACAAGGAGCACAAAAAAAATACACGTACAAACTAAAAATCTGCGCATCACACTTCCCAATACAAGCAACAGCCACAAACAACACATTCACAGTAAAAAACTTTACAGGCGAAAAAAAACCAAGAGAAATAAGAATACCCCAAAACGTAACAATAACAATTAAAGAACAAAACATAACAGTAGAAAGCTCAAACATAGAAATAGCAGGAACAACAGCAGGAGCAATAGAACTCCTGACAAGAGTAAGAAGAAAAGACAGAAGAGTGTTCCAAGACGGAATATACATTGTGGAGAAACCATGTCGCTACTAGAAATAAGAAAGAAAATGAACCAAAAGAGACCCGCATTCAAAATAAGCAGCGCTCTCAACAGAAAAGAAGTCAACTCTGAAAAATGGCGCAGACCAAGAGGAATACATAACAAAAAAAGAAAAAGAACCCATAAAGGACCAATGCCACAACCGGGATACAAAAACCCAAAAGAAATAAGAGGAACACTATACGACGGAAGCCCCTCAACACAAGTATATACCATAGAACAACTAGCAAACAGAAAAACCGCAATACTCGCACACGTAGGCATGAAACGAAGAAAAGAGCTGCTAGAATACGCAAAATCAAAATCAATCGGCATCGTAAACCTAGACATCCAAAAAGAAATAGAAAGAATCAACAAAAAACTAAGCGAAAGACAACACAAAACAAAAAAAGAACACACACAAACACCTACAAAAACAGAAGAAAAACAAAAACCAGAAGACCAAAAAGAAAAAGACATAAAACAAGCAGAAAAAATAATAACGAAACCACAATGATACAAAAAAGACTTGCAGCGGACATATTGAAATGCAGCCAAAGTAGAATAAAGATACTTGCAACACAAGAAGAAATAAAAAACTCAATCAGAAAACAAGACATACTCGGACTGATATCCAAAGGAAAAATAATCAAACGACCTGTAAAAGGAACATCAAGGTACAGAGCAAGAAAAACCAGAATCCAAAAAATAAAAGGAAGACAAACAAGCCACGGAAGCAGAAAAGGCACAGAAGGCGCAAGAACCTACTTTAAAAAAGAATGGATGAACACTATCAGACTACAAAGAAAAACACTGAAACAACTCAAAAACGACAATAAAATCACCAAACAAAAATTCAGAACAGCATACAAAAAATCAAGAGGCGGCTACTTCAGAAGCAAAAAACACCTTTTGCAATACATAAAGGAGTCACAATGAAAACAGTAGAATACAGAAGAAAAGCGGAAAACAAAACCAACTACAAAAAACGACTACGCCTACTACTATCAAGAAAACCACGACTGGTTGTAAGAAAAAGCAACAAGAACTACACAATGCAAATAATCAAATACGAACCAAAAGGAGACAAAGTCATAAGCTCAGCCAGCACAACAGAACTAAAAAAATACGGGTGGAAAGGCGCAACAAGCAACACAAGCGCAGCATACCTTGCAGGATACCTACTTGCAAAAAAAGCAGGCAGCATAGAAGCAGTGCCAGACATAGGAATGCACGCAAGCGTAAAAGGAGCAGGAATATTCGCAGCACTCCACGGAAGCAAGCAAGGAGGAATAAAAATCAACCTTAACGAAAGCATATTACCTGATGAAAAGAAAATAAAAGCCAACAAAAACTTTGAAAACGCAAAAAAAGCAATAGAGGCAGCACAATGGACGAAGAAAAAGTAGAAGAAGCACCAGTAGATATTGAAGAACAAACAAAAGTAGAGATAAAAACAGACATAGACCGCTGGATGCCAAAAACCGCACTGGGCCAAAAAGTAAAAAATAAAGAAATAACAAGCTATGACGAAATACTCTCACAAGGAAAAAGACCACTCGAAACAGAAATAGTAGACGCCTTAATTCCAGAAATAGAAACAGAACTATTAATGATAGGACAAAGCAAAGGAAAATTCGGAGGCGGCGCGAGAAGAATATTCAAGCAAACCCAGAAAAAAACACCCGAAGGAAACAAACCGAGCTTCAGCTGTTACGTAATAGTCGGAAACAGAAAGGGCTACATAGGCGGAGCAATGGGAAAAAGCAAAGACACTGTGCCTGCAAGAGAAAAAGCACTAAGAAAAGCAAAACTAAACATATTCAAAATAAAAAGAGGATGCGGCAGCTGGGTATGCGGATGCAAAGAACCACACTCAATCCCATTCAAAGTAGAAGGAAAATGCGGCTCAGTAAAAATCATACTACTGCCTGCACCAAAAGGAAAAGGACTAATAATAGAAAAAGAGTGCCAAAAACTACTAAAGTTAGCCGGGGTAAAAGATATATGGTCACAAACATTTGGCCAAACAAGACAAAAACAAAACCTCATATACGCAATAATAACCGCACTTAAAAAACTAAGAGAAACAAAAATCAAAGAACAAGAAACAAACGCACTCGGAGCAGAACAATGATAGCAATCGTACAAGTAAGAGGCATTGTAAGAGCAAGCCCTAAAGTGAGAAGAACAATACAACAACTAAAACTAAGGAAAAACAACGCAACATACAAAGAAGACACCCCAGAAATAAGACGAATGATAAAAATGATAGAAGACTACATAACATGGGGAACAGTAAACGAAAAAATAAAAGCAAACCAGCCACCAAGAAAAGGATACGGAAGCATAAAGAGAAACTACAACCAAGGCGGCGCACTTGGAAACAGGGCTGAAAAGATATCAGAACTATTAAGGAGAATGCAATGAGAAAGCCAAGAAAAGTCACAAAAAGACGCGGCTCAAGAAGACACGGCTATGGCTCAGAACACCGCGGCTCTGGCTCAAGAGGCGGAGCAGGAAACGCCGGTTCTGGAAAAAGAGCACAATCAAAAAAACCAAGCTACTGGGGAATACCAACAGGAAAACAGGGCTTTACAACACAAACACCAAAACAAAAAGTAATCAACATAGGAGACATTGACAAAATAATAGAAACATGGGTGCAAGAAGGAAAAGCTGAAAAAAACAATCAACAATACACAATAAACCTTGAAAAAACCGGCTACGACAAAGTTCTGGGAAAAGGCAACACAACCAAACAAATACTGCTAAAAGGCAAAGCAACAGAACACGCAAAGAAAAAGATAGAACTAGCAAAAGGGAAAGTAGAATGAATATAAGGCAGCTACTCCTAAATCTACCTGAAGTTGAGGGCCCAACACAAAAATACCTGTCATTCAAAGAAAAACTAAAATGGACAGGAATAATGCTCGTCTTATTCTACATACTCAGTTTAGTACCGTTATTCGGACTAGGACAAAACGCACTCCAAAGATTTGAAATACTAAGCATAATCCTAGGCGCAAGCTTCGGAAGCATACTAAGCTTAGGAATAGGACCACTAGTAACAGCAAGCATAGTATTACAACTACTCAATGGCTCAGGCATACTAAAATTTGACCTAACAAAAAAAGAAGACAGACAAACATTCCAAGGACTCCAAAAAATATTCGGCATATTCTTCGTAGTATTTGAAGCAGCAGTATACGTACTAATGGGAGGACTAGCACCACCTGCCTCACTGGCAGGAACCTCAGCATACCGACTACTAGAACTAGCCCTAATAGCACAGCTAGCAATAGGCGGACTTCTTGTAATGTTCATGGACGAAGTCGTAAGCAAATGGGGATTCGGCTCAGGAATAAGCTTATTCATAGCAGCCGGAGTAAGCCAAAGCGTATTCATCAGAGCACTAAGCCCAATGCCCAGCCCAAACAATCCAGCAACATCCACAGGAGCACTACCTGCATTCTTCCAAAGCTTACAAGCAGGAGACCCAACAGGAGCAATACTACTACTAAGCCAGATAGCAGCAACAATAATAGTATTCATAATGGCAGTGTACATGCAAAGCATGAAAGTTGAACTACCACTAAGCTTCGGCAGAGTAAGAGGACAAGGAATAAGATGGCCATTAAGCTTCAACTACACCTCAAACATACCAGTTATACTAGTAAGCGCATTAATCGCAAACGTAAACCTATGGGCACAACTATTACAACAAAAGGGATACCCAATACTAGGAACACTTGCAAACGGAGTACCCATCTCAGGAATAGTAAGCTGGCTATCACCAATCAACATAGCCCAAAGAATACTAACAGGAGGAGTCCTATGGTCAGACATAGCAAAAACAGCAGTATACCTAATCGCACTAATAATCGGCTGCGTCGTATTCTCATACCTATGGGTGCAAACAGCAGGAATGGATGCAAAAAGTCAAGCAAAACAAATAATGAACTCAGGCCTCCAAATACCCGGCTTCAGAAGAGATGAACGAGTATTAGAAAGAATACTAGACAGGTACATCGCACCATTAACAATAATGGGAGCAATAGCAGTAGGCATACTTGCAGGACTAGCAGACATAAGCGGAGCACTAACAAACGGCACAGGACTACTACTCACAGTAATGATAATATACAAACTATACGAAGACATAGCAAGACAACACATGATGGACATGAACCCATTGCTTAGAAGATTCATAACAACATGAGCATAGCCGAAACAGTTCTAAAACCACTACTGGGGTTTCCACTAATGCTGAATACAATAATACTCAGCATCCTCCTCACAGTAATAGTAACCTACCTCTACAAGTGGTTCTCAAACCAAGAACTAATGAAAAAACTCAAAGAACAAATAAAAACGCTGCAACAAAAAAGCAAAGAAACAACACACCAAGAAGAAATACTCAAAATAAACAAAGAACTAATGCAAGTAAACAGCCAAATGATGCTAGAAAATTTCAAACCAAAACTAATGCTAGGAATATCCCTACCACTACTAATAATATTCACAGGAGTTGTATACCCGTGGATGCAAGAACACTACGCATTTGAACCATTGAAACTAGGGAAAGACATCACAATAGAAGTCACAACAACAAAACCAGGAATTGTAGAAATACAAACACCAGACGGACTCACACTCACAAGCCAAAAACAAGCAAAAGCAGAAAACACAGCAAAATTCAGCATAATCCCAACAAAAGAAGGCAACCACCAAATAACATTCAAATACGACACAACCACAATAAAAAAAGACATAATAGTCACAACAGAAAGAAAATACACCAACCCAACAGAAACCTACAACAGCGACATAAAAAGCATCAAAATCAACCACGAAAAAGCAATAGCACTAAACCTATTTGGCTGGAAACTAGGATGGCTAGGCACATACGTGCTAATAAGCATAATACTAAGCAGCGCACTAAGAAAGATACTAAAAATATACTAAAAAAAAGCAAGTTTCTAAGTAACCCCTTTTAGACGAAAAACACCAATAGGTTTATAAATGGCTCGTCAATACCATTTAAAAAGGAGCGTCTGTGGTAAAACAGAAAAAAAGCGGAAAAGAAATAAGCGTTGTCAATATTGTAGTGAGTGCAAGCTTAGAGCACGAAATACCACTAGAAAAGATGGCAGCAACACTGCCAAACACAGAATACAACCCAGAACAATTCCCCGGACTAGTAATAAGAATAAAAGAACCAAAAACATCAGCACTGATATTCAGCTCAGGCAAAATAGTATGCACCGGCGCAAGAAGCATGGACAAAGTCCACGAAAGCATACGAAAAATAATGAAAAGCCTGGAAAAGATTAATGTCAAAATCAAAAAAGAACCAGAAGTAAACATACAAAACATAGTAGCTTCTGGAAGCGTAGGAATGGACTTAAATCTTAACGTTCTAGCAATGAAACTAGAAAACACCGAATACGAACCAGAACAATTCCCCGGACTAGTGTATAAGCTACCAGATGCAAAAGCAACATTCCTGCTATTCAGCAACGGAAAAATAGTATGCACAGGAACAAAAAGCGAAGCAGAAGTGCATAAAGTTCTAGACAAACTAATAGAAAACCTGAAAAAAGTAAAAGCAAAGTAACAAAGCCACCACAACGGCCAATACTTATCAAAGAAGAAACGGTTATTTCTTAACAGCTCCGGCGGCCTGACTCATAATTTGCCAGCGTCTTGTCATTACACGAGTTCCTTGCCTTTTGCTTGCAACTGCCAATATTTATCAAAGAAGGTGTTGTTATTTCCTAGCAACCCTCTCGGAAAAAAAATAAGAGTGTGAGATGATACTGCCGTTTCACAGCCCTTGTGGCTTGACTCGTGATTTGAAAGCTTTTTGTCTTGTCGTTATACTTAGCC
>JACQMV010000030.1 GCA_016203395.1 Candidatus Woesearchaeota archaeon
CCATACACCTGTTTACACCATCTTGCAACAGTAAGCCCCTCCTTAGCCAATGGTAAAGAGAAATAATCAGCAAAAAGCCACATAAAAAAATCAAGCCATGAGCGCTGCTAAAAAAAATGTCGCCATATTTTTTTATCTATAGCGGAAGAATTTAATAATCATATAAAAATAGTAAATTCTTCCTCATATAGCAAACGAAACACATGCGAAAATTTACTTCGTTTGCTATAATTAGCAAGAGCCATACACCTGCTTACACCATCTTGCAATAGTAAGCCCCTCCTTAGCCAATGTTAAAGAGAACTAATCAGCAAAAAAGCACATAAAAAAGTCAAGCCATGAGCGCTGCTAAAAAAAAGAGAATATAACCATATTTTTTAACTATCAGGTAATTTATTACTTGCCCGGTAGCTTGAATGCCTGACTGTTGCAGGCAACGAACCATGTGCAAACTCAATACTTCCAAAGCTGCAGACCGGGAATACGGGCAAAATGCTCATCACGAGTGACTACTTTCTCCCCAAGAGACATGGCTATGCCAGCTATCTGCACGTCTTCTACTTCTATTGGCTGGCCCCTACGAATTAAAACACTCTCTATTTCCCCAGCAATTCTAGCACTTTTTTCGTCAAAAGGAAGAACATTGAAGGACTGAAGTAATTCACCGATCTTTTCTTTTTCAATCTGCGTATCTTTTGCAAGGCACGCACCAAGCCATAATTCCTGAACAGTGGGGGCGCCAATTAATAAATTCCTTTCTTGAGCATCTATCTTTTCCATCAACATCATTACGCTTTCTTTTCCCCTGACAAGATCAATCAAAAAACTGGTCTCAAGAATCGCCATTCGCCAGCTCTCCCAAAACGGTTTTCAAACGAAGATTATGCACTTTGTTTCTTATCTTTCTCGCACGCAACACTTCTTTTTCAAAGCGCTCACCTGACTTCTTATCTAAAATTCCGAAGAAATCACCCAAGGATCTTCTTTTCCCAATACGAAGTATTGCCTCACTGAAGCTTTCATTACTCTCTTTCATTCTTTTAAGTGTCTCATACGCACATTCTGTTATAGTTATAGTTTTTACAGCCATGCATACACTTATTAATGTTCACTTATTTAAACTTATCTATGTTCACTGAGAAATCCTTGCTGATAAGAAGAGTTATAGTCATACTCCATTTTTTAACAGCACTTAGCAAACAGTTGCCCTCAAAACGCAGAAACTGCGAATCCGTACACCTTCAGAATATCTTTATTGTTTTGGCTTGGAGGATGCGATAGTATCTGCAATCTGCTGAATATGCTCCTTAGTCAAAGTCAGATTATAGCCAGAAAGAACGGTTTTTACTTCATCAGAAGTTGTTGGCGCAGTATCAACAAGCTTGTGACAATATATTTCTTTAAAGCGAGGTATTTCAAGCTTCATAAGCTTCTCAACAAGCACTTTTGCCTGAGACGCACTAAAACGCGCTGTTTCAGCATGCTCAAGTGTCTTCTGAGCTCTAAAATTCAGGACACCATTCTTTTTAATACCTTCCAACAACTCTTTAACCATTGCCAGATTTAATGGCGCTTCCTTGAGTATTTTATCTTTCATGATTTCACCAAATGAACAGGATGAATTATCACCTTTTTTGCTTTATCCATATCATTAACGCCAACAAAATAACATTCACCCCTTTTAGACAAAACAACACCAGTTCTGCCATGGAATCTCGGATGATACATACCATCCTGCACTCCAGGTTCTGATTTCAAAACAACAAGGTCTCCTTTCTTATATTCTGCAAGATACCGAGTAAGCGAGATCTTACCTTTCTCTCTGGCATGCTTTTTAAAAAGATTTCTGGTTTTGCGCCTAGCGCCACCAATTCTATCAGTCATAAAATTTTAAGCACTAACCCATTTATAAACCTATGCCCTTTTTATTTTGCCAGATTCAGAGTTAGAACGCCGAGATACAGGCACGTTTGAAATTCTACCCCTTTGCTGAGAAGCACTTCTCTCCTTATAGCCAGACAAGACACATTTTTGATAAGCATACCGCACTGGAATATCCTGACACTCGCCAGTATTATAACCATAAGGACCTCCTTCTGCCCGTGACCAATCATCCCACCATACCCTTCCTTCTGTTTCGTTAAAAGAGTAAAACATTACAACAGCAGACGCAAGAACGATAAATCCAAAAAACAACAACAAGAAACGAGATGACTCCATACCACACCAAATGAGCTAGTCCTATATAAGTTTTGTGACTGTTGTATTACAAACACTGTTTTAGTCAATACAAAAAATTTATATACATGATGGATTACTACCACAGAAATAAGACAGGAGGTTGTAAGAATGGGATTTATAGATGCGCTCAAGGAAAAGTTAGGCGGAACAGCATATGACGAGTTAGAAGCAGAACAGGGCTATTTAGAGTTAGATTCCACTGCAATGGGAGACAAGAAAAAAATGGTAGTTCACCCATTCCTACTGGAAGACTTTGAAGACGTTAAGCCAGTTCTTGACAGTCTCAGAGAGGGCCAAACCATTGCTCTTGTCAACATAAAACCACTAAAAGAAAGAGACCTTGTTGAGCTAAAAAGAGCAATAAACAAGCTCAAGAAAACAACTGACGCTATTGAGGGAGAAATTGC
The DNA here is from genome assembly GCA_016203395.1 of Candidatus Woesearchaeota archaeon. Lineage (GTDB taxonomy): Archaea > Nanobdellota > Nanobdellia > Woesearchaeales > ARS49 > JACQMV01. The sequence continues at coordinate 2,649 of JACQMV010000030.1, forward strand.
TGGCTTCGGCGAAGACTATGTAGTAGTGTGTCCGAGCTCTGCAACAATTCACAGAAGCAGCAGGCAGATAAAACAAGTCAAAACAGACGAATCAGTGCCTGAATAAATATTAAGAACGGGTGAAGACAATGTACGCACTTGACAGTGTTATAGACACCAATGCGGCAAATCATGAAGGAGACGTTTACCAACACCTAGGTCTCGTCATAAGCAAAACAAAAAGAATAAGAAATTTCCCTGTCGATTGGACACTGGAAGACAGCATACAACACATCATGCTCTGGCTCCATGCTACATGCATTAACCAAAAGGTAGAACCACGCAAAGTCCTATCACGAATAGGCACACATCTTGTAGCAGAAATTTACAGAGAACTAAACAAGAAAACCATAAACCACCCGATAACCTTCACAGACATAGAGCAAGCACACAATATTACTGATTTCGCAGACATATTCTTGCCACCTCAAAACATGCCTGAAGACATTGCTTGTGGACTTCTTGAAATACCAAGATTCACTCATACACAAACATACATGTTTGCACTACTGCCACCGAGCGTAAGGTTCCTAATTTTATGCGAAGACATGGACAAATCAGCAGAAAGCATAGCAACAAGATACGGCATTTCAGACGGCCTCGTATCACAATTGTTTTCAGGGCTGACTGAACAATACGAAAAAGCATTCCACACTTACGACAGGTATGCAAGAAAAGACATTGAGAGAATCAAAATAATAGAACAAATCAAAAAAACAAGCGAAACATTCAAAGGAAAATTTGGCGAAGCACTAAAAAAAACACTGGAAACAAAAACACTATCAGAAGCAATTGATGAACTTCCACACTCAAACAGAAACACAATAGCACCATCATTCTTTTGTTTCCTGATAAAAAAACTATTTGATTACGAAGAAGCAAGAATACCCGGATTCCTAAGCACAATGTACATAACATATCTGGGAAATCATGAACTCATCAAGAAGCCACAATAGCTTTTTATATTAAGAGAATCCTCGCCTCCACTATGGAAATTATTGAAGGACAACCGTGCCCCGTATGCAACAACAAAACAGCACTTACATTAACACAAGATGAAACAGAAGTGCCGTTCTTCGGCAAAGTATTTCTTTTCTCAATGGACTGCAAAGCATGCAAATACCACAAAGCAGATGTTGAATCAGCAGAACAAAGAGAAGGAACAAGTTATACCATAGAAATACAAGGAAAACAAGACATGAACATAAGAGTAGTAAGAAGCAGCGAAGCAACAATCAACCTTCCTCACGTTGGAACTCTTGAACCGGGGGAAAACGCAGAGGGTTTTGTAACAAATATAGAAGGAATTATAGAAAGATTCAAAAAACAAATAGAACGACTAAGAGACAGTGCAGAAGAAGAAGACAAGAAAAAAGCCAAAAACCTTCTGAAAAAACTCCAAAACGTCTTATGGGGAGAAGAAAAACTCACAATAACAATAAAAGACCCTTCAGGAAACAGCGCAATAGTATCTGACAAAGCCAAAATAACAAAACTAAAATGATCGCCACACCCATCACTGCAAACACTGAAAAAAAAGCACTAGCCCAAATGACCAAAGCAGCTTATGCAGGTGCAGAATGTCTAGAACTACGAATAGACTACATGTGGCAGCCAGACCTAAAACAACTAATCAATCATCTTCCGCATATTTCAAAAATCGTAACAAACCGGCCCATGGATGAAGGCGGCAGGGCTCAATGCCCTGAATACAAAAGAATCCTACAATTACAAGAAGCAATCATGCACGGAGCAGATATGGTAGATATTGAATTCAGACACTGGACACCACTTAACAAAAAAGACACCAGCATCATAGTAAGCCACCATGATTTTGATCGCACTCCAGATGATTTAGAAGAACTATACAAGCGCATGGAAGATACAGGCGCAGATATTCTGAAACTTGCCACAAAAGCAAACACAAAAGAAGACTGCACAAGAATGTTTAAGCTGATAGAAAAAGCAAGAACCCCCATAATCGGAATATGCCTTGGCGAGTTAGGCATTCCAACAAGAATCCACGGACCTTGGAAAGGCAGCTACCTGACATTTGCAGCTATTGACAAAGAGAGCGCAACAGCCCAAGGACAACTCACAATAAGCCAGCTTAAAGACGCATGGGCAATTCACGGATATACTGCATAATAACATCTACCAACAGTAAATAATAAGTTGTTTTATAGCGGAAGACGCAAATAATCGGACAAAAATAGTTGCGTCATCCGAAAATTAATGTCCGCCGCCATAATTAGCAAGAGTCATACACCAGTTTACACCATCCTGCAACAGTAAGCCCATCCTTAGCCAATGTTAAAAAGAAATAATCAGCAAAAAAGCACATAAAAAAGTCAAACGCTGCTAAAAAAGAAAATAAAACCATATTTCTTTAACTGTCAAGTAACTTATTACTCGCTACCAATACAAAAATAACAATAAAATAAGCAAGAGTATTGTCAATACCTGTTCAAATTCTGACCATATAGGCAAAAACCCTTTGTATTTTATTCTCACAGGATAAAGAAATTGTTTCTCGTCAATATCCAACCAGTCAATCAAAAGATGCAATAAATAAGCAATTGCAAAATACAATGCCTTTTGATTATTAAAAAAATAAACAATTGTTGAGAATAACACTAAACCGAGTATTGAGTGAAACAAAGGAGTTTTGTATTCTACCCCAAACTTTTTCTCAAACTTTATAGAGCCAATTATTTTTTTTATGCTAAAAAACCGGTTTTTGAATAATATATACAAATGATCAACATCAGGCAAAACCGAACCAAGAATAAAGAAGAAATAATTTCCAAGAATTTTGCCAAGAATCACTCCAAAAATCAAGTGAACAAATATCATCCTTAAAGCAGAATTTTATTACTTATAATACTTACTTGTCCCCTGCACAGTCACGTTAGTTGTGCTTTGCTAACAATTAATCAAAAATTACAGCCACCTAGAAAAAAATAAGAGTATGATATAATAATACCTTTCCACAGCCCTTGTGGCTTGGCTCATGATTTGAAAGTATCTTGTTTTGTCGTTATGCTTAACCCTTATCTTTTGTTTGCACTGTGTAATTGTATTGCTTATTACAAATAAACAGTTAATTATAGAGTTCACAGTCAGAGCACAATAGCAGTATGGCAAATGTTGCAGTATCCAATTAAAATATTAACAGTATTTGCATACTGACTAACCTAGAATTCCATACCCTATCAAACGCCACCTTTGACCAATATTTCTGGAAATAGCCATTCTACTGCCTTTTTCAGCACACACAGGACGACGCAAAACAACCTTTATAGCCGCCTTATGAATCTCCTTAACAACACCAACTGTAGCAGAACTATTCACATTCAGCATAAGAAACTCGCTCAACTTTATCGGCTCAACAACAAGCTTGTCCTTAGCGCCAACAATTCTCTGAAGAAGATGCGCCTCAATAACACATTCATACCAAACAGGAGGAAGCTTTCCAACATGACCAACAACACTGCCTGAAAGCTTGTCACTTTTCACAATACTTGGATCAAGCGCAGTAAGAACTGCAAAAGTTCCTCCAGGAAAAACCTCTTTGACTTCACGACCTCCAGTCATAAGTCCTTTTGCAACAGTCCTCAACGGCTTCCATACCTTCTGATTCTTCTCTTCAGTATCATAACCCGGAAGAAGCTCTATTTCATCACCCTTCTTCAAAACACCCTGCACCAGAACACCTCCAAGAATGCCTCCTGAAAGCCCACTGACTTTAGTGCCCGGTCTGTTAATATCAAAACTCCTTGCAACATACATCACCGGATTTTTTGAAACATCCCTTTCAGGAACAGGAATCTTAAGAACTTCTTCAACAAGCGCATCAATATTAATGTTATGCAGCGCGCTCAAAGGAATAACAGGACTGTTCTGATAAGGAGTGTCTTTCACAAACTCCTTGATTTCATTAAAATTCTTTTTCACCTGCTCATCAGTAACCAAATCAAGCTTGTTCTGCACAATAATAACATTCTTCTGCCCCATAATCTCCAACGCCTTCAAATGCTCCATTGTCTGCGGCTGAGGACAAGATTCATTAGCAGACACCAACAAAAGAGCACAATCCATTATGTTAGCCCCTGAAAGCATAGTAGCCATCAAACTCTCATGACCGGGAGCATCAACCAAACTAACAACTCTGACAAGCTCGCGCTGCTTCCCGCAAGAACATTCATTCTTAATCCCAAACGCCTCAATACCCGCACAAGAACTACACTTGTAAAGAGCAACATCTGCGTAACCAAGACGAATGGTTATACCCCGCTTGATTTCCTCACTATGAGTATCAGTCCATTTTCCAGACAACGACTGCACAAGCGTAGTCTTACCATGATCAACATGACCAACAAGCCCGATAGTAAATACTGGCTGCTCCACACACACTCCCGTGAAATAACGCTTTATAAACCTTTGGCAACAACTGCGCAGCAACCATAATTGTGCCTGACTAAGAATCAATTACAAACATATCTTTATCCCCGCAACTGCCAATAATACTCATAGGGCATGCAGTTTGTGCAAATATTTTTCCACAGCCCTTGTGGCTTGAGAGGTAGTTTGAACGCTTCTTGTTTTGTTTTTATGCTTAGCCATTACCTTTTGTTTGCGTTGTGTTTGCAACAGGGTGCAACAAATTGTATTGCTCTTGTCAATAAAATAGCTAATTGCGTTAAGCCCACAGTCAGAGCGCAGTAACTGCATGACAATAAAATACTTTGCTCAGATATGATTTAAGAATAATTGTATGCTTACGCAACAGGTTGTGACAAATTGTATTGCTCATGACGAATAATACGCAAACTTGCGTTAAAGTTCACAGTCAGAGCACGATAGCTGCAGAGCAAATGTTATGGTGGTTGATTAGAATTTTAGTATGGCAGAAAGGTTATTTGACATTTAGACATTTTTTTGTAGAATTCTAATTGTGGTTTTGCTTTGTTTGATTCAAATATTACCTGGTTGAGTCCTTCCCAGAACAAAAACCAGCCAGCAGGTTCTAGTAAGACGATAAGAAATGTTGCTAAAAACGTGTGGGCTTGAAAATACACCATTAATGAAGCGAATAGCATTATTATGATTCCTGCTATAACATAAAATACTCCTTGTCTTATGGTTTTTTTTATGTCGTTTCGTATCATTTCATAGTGTCTTTTGAAATGCGTTCTTAGTCTTTTTTTTATTGTTCCTTCATCAGAAACTTTTCTTCTCTTCTTTGGAACCAGCAGTTTCAGTTCTAGTGCTACTCCTTTGTCTCTGGAAGCGCGTTCTGCTTCTTCTAAGAAATCTACAGACAGTGAACGCTGTGAGAACTCTCTTGGGTCAAAATCAGAGAATATGTCCTCATATGTGTCAAGCCATAAGCTGATTTCTGACATTTTCAGAAGTTTATGTTCTGCACTTTCGTATCTGGTGGCGTGATTTTCTTCTTTGGGTCGTGCCATACCTGTTGCGAGAGCTTCCTGTTTTTTAATACTGTGTTGCTACTGTGTGTTAAATACACTTCGGCTGCTTAATTTTATATAGTTGTATTTGTGGCTTCTTTGCATGTCGTTTGATGCTGTTGAAAAGGTTGTTGACAGGGTTATTCCATGGCTTGTTCTTTTGCTCGGTATTGAGATAATTCTTGGTTTTATATATGACCTGCATGATTACGAGGGGATTATTCACTGGTTTGATCGGTTTGTTATTACTGTTTTTGTTGCTGATTTAGTATTCAAATGGTTTAGGGTGAGAAGTATGCGGGTTTTTATCCGGTTGTATTGGCTTGATATTGTTGCCGTTCTCCCATTTTATTGGGTTTTCAGCACGTATGAGTGGATTACAGGAAGCACAAGAATTGCTGAAGAGAGCCAGAAGTTCGTGCATGAGGCATTGCTTATTCGTGAGGCAAAGGTTGCAAGAGAGATTGAGTTGATTAAAAGTGCGTCCAGAGGGGAACTGTTTTTTGTAAGGATTATTGAGAGCGTTCAGAAAATATTGCGTCTTCTTGTTCTTCAGTGGGAGATTGCTCATGGACATATCAAGAGGGCACATCTTGAGCTTCATCATAATAAGCCGCGTTATGGCAGGACGCGTAGGGAGAATTAACGCTGCTTCTTGCGCTTAACTTGTAGTTCAAAAGCTTAATAAAGCAGTTTGATGAATTGTTTCGCATGGATGTTATTAAGATAGTAGAACAGGGTTTTGCTTCATTAAATGTTAATGCTTCTGTAAAAAAGCAGGCGTTGTATAATTTGAAAGAATGGCTGACTAATCCTGTTTTTGGTGATTATGTTGCTCAGATAGAATTTCTTATCAAGAGTAAAATGTGGGATTTTTTGCTTGATTCTTTTTATCAAGTTATTCCTTTTGGAACTGGTGGCAGGAGGGGTCTTGTTGGTATTGGTCCTAATCGGATTAATAAATGGACAGTTCAGGCGAGTGCTCAGGGGCATTCGCAGTATTTGATAGCGAAATATGCTCGTGCTGTTAGCAGGGGCGTTGTGCTTGCTTATGATACGCGAGTTTTTTGCCAGAAAGGGGTTTATGATGATGCGCTCTTTAATCCTGTTATGTATCTGGATGGGAAGAAGCTGGCAATTGCTGCTGCTGAGGTTTATGCAGGAAATGGTATTCCTGTTTATGTTTTTAGTTCTCCAAGAACAACTCCTGAGCTTTCTTTTGCAGTTCGCTATTTTAAGGCAGTTGCAGGAGATGTTTTCAGTGCCAGCCATAATCTTTCTAGTGATAATGGGAAAAAGGTTTATGATGAAAATGGCGGACAGTTGATTCCTCCTTATGATCAGTATTTGGTTGATGAGGTTACCACAAATGTCAAGGAGATTAAAACAATTGATTTTGAAAAAGCCAGACGTTTGGGTATTATAAAGTTTATTGGGAAAGAGGTTGATGCTGCGTATATTAGTTCTGCAATGCGCGTTTCATTGTCTAAAGAAAGGGCAGTTAAGGTAGTGTATTCTCCAATGCATGGTACGGGAATAACTTCTGTGTATCCTGTTCTTAAAAAACTGGGCTTTAAGCCATTGCTTGATCCTGTCACTAAAAAACAAAGCGGGCTGTTTGAAGGCATATTGTTCAACATCCCAAATCCCGAGGTGGAGCAGGCATTTTCTAATTCTATTCCTTTTGCGCAGAAAGCAAAAGCAGATTTGTTGCTTGGTTCTGATCCTGATGCAGACAGGATTGGTGCTGTTGTTTTTCATAATAATGAGTGGCGTTATCTTAATGGTAATGAATTAGCGATATTATTGACAGATTATGCTGTCAAAAACAGGAAGGGTGTTGTCATAAAAACAGAGGTTACAACAACTCTTGTTGAAACGATTTGTAAAAAGCACAATGTGCAGTGTATTCCCGACCTTCTTGTAGGGTTTAAGTACATCGCAAATGAAATGAATCTTCTTGAAAAGTGTAATAAGCTGTTTCTTTTCGGTGCTGAAGAAAGTCATGGTTACATCACAGGCAATTACGTCAGGGATAAAGATGCAGTTATTGGCGCAGTGTGGCTTTGTGAGTATGCTGCTATTTTGAAAAAAGACAAAAAAACACTTATTGACAGGATTAATGAGATTTATTCCGAATACGGGCTTTGTTTGAATTATTTGACTGAGATTAGGTTGCTTGGCGCTGAAGGTATGGCGCAGATTGCTAAAATAATGGATTTTCTTAGAACGCCATTGAAATCTTTTGGTGAGTTTGAGATTATTCTTGCGAAAGACAGGCAGAAGGGGTCTAAGCATCTGTCGCAAACAGACAGTGCTTCCAGAAACATGCTTGTGTTTTTGCTTGAGCCAAAATCTGCAGAGTCAATAAGAGTGATTGTAAGACCTTCTGGAACAGAGCCAAAGTTGAAGATTTACATAGAAATTCTTAGCGCTCCTCAGCCCGGCGTTGTTTCGCTTGAGCACGAAAAGATTGTGCGGCTGAAGAATATTGTTGAAAAAACAGTCATGAATTGCTTATACCGTGTTCTTGGTGTTGATTTTCCTGAGCGCGGATTTTTGTTGTTTGCCCAGCTTCCGTTAAATGCTAAAATGCATTATTTTGGTATTGAGGAAAGTATTGCCGAACTCGCAGTTATCAAGAACGACTCAATGAGAAAGAAAAAACTTTCAGAACTACTTGCTTTTTTAGGTAAAGATCCTGTTCAGAAGGTTGATGAGGCATTTAAAGCAAGATATGGTAAAGGAATTAACGCCTATCTCAATTTGTAATTCCAGTTACTTCACACATTCTCTGCTAATAATGCTCCAGACAAATAACATATTTGCCATGCAGCCCTTGCTAATTCTTATCTTAATACGTTTAAATGTATAAAGTCCACTGTGTGAGCACAGTCAATTTAGAGCCATTGCATAAATTTTTGTATAATGAAATAAATTCCAAAACCAGAATAACTACGAAGAACCCCTACCATTATGTGTGTAAAGCAAATCCCTTCGTATGTTCTGCGCAGTAATATCCAAACCCGCACCAGGCGCACTAACCTCATAAGGACTATCCTCAGGGTATGCTTTTGAAACAATAACAATCCTATTACGCGTGCCATGCAACTGCCCTAAAGCGCTGCTAGCAGGCACCTCCTCAAGACCAACACTCAGTGAAAAAGAATCCTCCACTGGTTTCCCAAAACGAGCAACATAACGAAGCACATTACCTCTTGACTCTGCCTCATCCACTCTTCTGCTAAAATAGTCATTAAGCTTGTGCGCTTGATCAAGAAATGCCTGAACATTACCAGTGCCTAACGACTCTTGCGGAATAAATGGCTGCACTCTAACATCACGTATGCGGATATTGTAACCAGCAGTACGCACAAGCACAACCAATTTGCGCACAACATCCATGCCACTAAGGTCATCTCTAGGATCGGGCTCAGTATATCTTAGCGCATACGCTTCCTGAAGAATCTCTGAAAAAGCCCTGCGCTTGTGAAGCTCACTGCAAATCAAGCCATTAGTGCCGGAAAAACATCCAAAAATCTGAGTCACACTATCGCGCAAGTCACACATGTCCTGAAGAATGCTGACTGCCTCAGCACCAGCCATGACAGAACAACTGTATGCATACCTACCATAACGTGCAGTCAACTCCCTGAATGTCAAATACGCAGACGACGCAACAGGATGCTTATTTGCAGTCGCAACTGAAAAAGGCGAGTGGCTTATAACCTCTATGTGAAACTTTCGCATATCACGATTCAAAGCAGTAGTATCAATAAATACAAGATTACTGCAATGCTCTTTTGCCTCATTAAGAAGATACATAGATGGACTCGGAGCACAAAAAGAGCAGGTATAACACCTCTGCGAAAACTCAAGCGCCTGCTCTGGATTAATTCCCTTCTTGTGAAATAAGCCATGCGTGCTGGAGCCCAAACCAATAATCCTCGTAGGAACATGATCTAATCTACTGCCAATATCACTTTTTTCAACAATCTGCCTTACAAGCGTACGGCCGACATTTCCAGTTGCACCAATTATGCAAACATCCTGAAACATCAGAGTACGTGTAACAACAGATTAATAAAGATGATCAAATAAATACACCCTAATTCTTGTTGAACCATAGATAACTCACTAACTTATGGCAAACGAAGTAAATTTTCGCATGTGTTTCGTTTGCTATATGAGGAAGGATTTACTATTTTTATACGATTATTAAATTCTTCCGCCATAATTTAACACCTGTCAGAACGCCAGCGGCAGGATTTGAACCTGCAAGCCCGTAAGGGCAACGGTTTTCAAGACCGTCGCATTACCTGATTCTGCCACGCTGGCATGATGAACCATTACCGTGACTGCTTTATAATTTCTTCGGATAGTTGATAAACTTACGCTGCTAAAACCATGACGTTACACCCTGCGATTTTTGGCAAATAAGGTTTACCATCACATTTATAAACCAAGACAATAATTATAGCCATAACACGTTTTGGGCATTCGTGCTCATCTCACACCGTAAGGTGAAAAATGGCAATATACGACGTACCAGCAGAAGAGCTGATTGGAAAAACCGCACAAGAACTTAAGACAATAAAAGAGATAGCCCCACCATCATGGGCGACGTTTGTAAAAACAGGAGCACACAAACAAAGACCGCCAGTAAACAAAGACTGGTGGTATGTAAGAACCGCATCACTTCTCAGAAAGATTGCAATCAAAGGACCAATAGGAACAAGCAAGCTCAGAACATTATACGGAGGAAGAAAAAGAAGGGGCTATGATTCAGAAACATTCCTCCCGGGATCAGGAAGTATAATCAGAAAAATACTCCAGCAATTAGACAAAGCAGGATTTACCATCCAAGAAATGAAAAAAATCCACAAAGGAAGAATGATTGCACCAAAAGGAATGGCATTCTTAGACAAAATAGCAGGAACAATAATGAAAGAAAGGAACATCATATTCCCGCCGACAATGAAAGAAGACATAAAACAAGTCAAAGAAGTGAAGAAACGAGCGCCAAGAAAGAAAAAGAAAGTAGAAACACAAAAAGAGGAAGCAAATGGCAAGGAATAAACACCCCTCAAGAAAGAAACGACTTGCAAAAGCAGGAAGACAAACAAGATGGGCTCCTTTCTGGACTGTTCCAAAAAAATACGGTAAAGGCAGAATGATACACATGGGCAGGCACACAACTGTCAAACGCCAATGGAGGCGGCACAAGCTGAAAATATAATGGAACGAACGTACACTATACCTCTAAGAAAATACTGGCTCAGAACTTCAAAATACAAGAGAGCAAAAAAAGCAGTCAATGCAGTAAAAGAATTCATTTCAAAACACTGCAAAACAGAAAATGTAAAAATAGGTAAAGAACTAAACAAAGCATTATGGAAACAAGGAATAAAGCGCCCACCGCCAAAAATAAGAGTGAATGTAAAAACAACACCAGAAGCCGCACTTGTTGAACTATTCGGAGTGGCTTTTGAAGAAGTAAAAAAAGAAGAACCGAAAAAAACATTGACAGAAAAACTCGGACTTACTGGCCAGACAAAAAAAGAAGAAAAGAAACCAGAAGCGGCAAAAAAAGAAGAAATAAAAACAGAAAAAAAGCCAGCTGAAGCAAAAACAGAAACAGTAACAACAGAACAGAAAGAAAAAAAGCCAACACAAAAGCCAGCTGAAGCAAAAACAGAAACAAAAAAAGAAGACAAACAACCAACAGAAAAGAAAGAAACACAACCAGAGAAAAAAACAGAAACAAAAAAACCAATAAAAACAGAAACAAAAGAACCAGCACAATCAAGAAAAGAAAAAACAGTAAGTCAATCAACAACAGAAATGTTTGAAAGCGCAAAAAAACTAAACGAGCTTGCAAAAAAAGCTGAAAAGAAAAAATAACCCAGTTAGCTCATGCAACACAACTATGCGCGATTCCATTCCATAAAGGAGTATAGACCTGTTCAATATAATCCTTTGTGATACAATCCCACGAGAAACGAGAACTCTGCCTGTAGGCACGCTCCACCATTTTTTGAACTTTTAAACTATTAGCCGAACGGACAAAGCCCATCAAGAAATTTTCCAATGAACCCTCTCTCTGAGGATTAAATCTCATAATACTATTTCCATATAACTCATCAAAAACCTCAAGGTCACTTGCCAACACAGGAATACGATGATGCATGCCTTCTGCTACAGCCAAACAAAATGTTTCACTGTCGCTAGGCACAACCAAAAGATGACATGTGCTCATTAAATGATACTTAATGTCCTCTCCATTTTTCAGCAATCTGCCATTAATCGGCATGGCAACTTTTGGCTGCCATGGAATAAACTCAGTGTGCTTTGTTCCTAGAGGCCCAAGTATTCTTTTGATCCTATCCAACAAACCAGGGGACTCTGAATCTTCATTGCCATGAATTACGAGTTTAAGAGTATAGCCCTGCCCTGCAGAATGCGTAAGCGCGTATTCACGCACAACGCGAACAAATGCTTTCGCAAGAAGCTCTGCGCCCTTTTCGTCAGAAATTCTGCCATCATAAAGAATCCGCAATTCATCAGTAACCGAACGAAATGGCGGACTTTCATCAAGCAACATAATCGCGTTTCCAATTACAGGATGTCGTTCTTTTGACAGCCAGTCATTACAGTCCCAATACGAACTCACCATCATCTCCCTACCTATATTTGTAAGGTGCACTAGAATGTCACAGTAAGGAAGAATCTGTCTTTGGTAATAATAATTCTCAGAATCTGCTGCAAGCTTGCCAGTCAGATGGGTAAGTGTTAACTCTGCCTCTGGTGTTGGTTTCCAATGCATCTGCACCTGTCGCCGCTTAAGACGCTGCGCCTGAACCAAATGATTAAGGTGAACAGTAGCAGCTATGCTTCCATGATAATCAGAATGCATACTACGAACAATATCTAGAATTTTAGTATCCTTTAACATGGAATGCAGATGCAATACTCCCTGAGATACCAGAAGAGAAATATCACTTCTATTGTGTGGCGGAGAAATACTAAGCAAATCTGCCAGTGACGCAGAAGGATCATCATAAGGCCGCAAAAGATGAAAGCCCTTATCTGAAGTTGCAGCTATTACGTTTTCTATGCCACACGAATGAAGATTCAAACTAAGGTACTTAGCAATGTATGCATTACCCGAACCAATATTGACCCCGCTAATTAAGTGAACAATATTTCTCATGTCATTTAAGCGCTCTTTGCCAGAGCACACGCACCTCCATTGCAGTTGATAGCTGAATTCATTTGTAAAGCAATAGCCAGTATTTGCCTGGCTACATACAAGTCAGGAAAATATGAAACCTCCTCGCCCATAATAGAATCTCTAAAGATACTCCACATACATGCCAATCGTGGAAGCCCTCTTAATCGTGGAAAATATCGCTTACGATGAGTGTCCACAACCAACTTATGAGCTTCCCTATTATAATAAAGAGTTCCTGATCTGCCAGCAGCCAACGCAAAATCATAATAGTGCGGCAAAGTCCCAACAGAAGCCCACGTAACACCGATTTCGGCAGTGCTGCCATCCCTAAGTAAAAGCCAGTTACGATCACTATTACACACCTGATAGTTCTTTTTGAATTTAATCCCATGACCTGCTATTCGCTGCACAGGAAGAGGATCATATATCATTGACAGGAAAAAAAGATAATGAATACCTGCCATAAAGTTAGGGCCCACATTGTGAACAAAATAATTATTGACAATCCTTGATTCATCCTTACGAGAAACAATCACCTCATTATTCTTTTCAAAAAGGTAGTGCTGTGGCATACCAATTACTCCTGCGCGAATAAGCCGAGACATCTCTATAAATCCCGGCTCACCACGATACACGAAATTCACCATCGCCACCAGCCCCTGTTTGTTCACACGAGCACTTTCGTACGTAGCAAGTAACTTATCAGCAGTTGAAAGATCAAGAGCTATTGGCTTCTCAATCAGGGTGTGTAATCCTCTTGTCAGACAATCCTCTGCAATAAAAGGAGTAGCACTTGGAGGCGTGCACACAAGAACTGCATCCAGTTCTGTCTTTAGTAAGTCGTGATGAGAATCATACACTTGAACTGAAGGATCTCCAGCATACTCTGCAAACCTCGTTGCCTTAGATAAATTCTGGTCACAAACAGCAACCAGCTGGAAACCCTTAATAATATTTAGTGCCTGAAAGTGCTTGTAAGAAAAGTCACCAGCACCAATAAAACCAACTCTTAATTTATGCCTCATCCCACAAATCCCTCTGCAATGCAAATACCAGCGCGCACAACCTATCCTCACGAAAGTCCTGCGAACGCATTACAAAACCACTCCGAGCCCTAGAACGACAATAAGTGCCAACGCTACCTCCAAAATCCAGCACAATCCCCCTAAGCGCACCTGCACGCCGAAGTGAAATCCCTATATCTTCTATACTACCATGACACTGAAGAAGTATTAAATTATCACTATCATCTATCCCTACTGCTGACGCAAGATATGCGTTTTCTCTCTCCAGCTGTAATTTTGATACGACACCACTTAAAACAGTATTTGCATCTTCAGCAGATGTTGTGAAAGCATCCATCCACACTGCCATCATATTATGAAAAGCCACAGTTGCGCGCTCCTTCTCTTCTGAATTGCCACTAGTCATGCGCAGCCGATAAATACTCCTGAAGTCGTACGTATGACTCAAAACATCCTCACCGCGCTTAACAACACCATCCCACAATACAACCAGCCCTGACGCAAACCACTTAATTCCTTTTTTCAACATAGCATCGTCGCAAAAGCAAAACCTGTCAATACCTAATCTGTTTTCTTGATTCAGGTATAATCCACCATACTGCCATCCCCGGGTTATACGAAGCTCTTCGCCACGTGGTTTTAGTATTCTGCCATCTGAAGTATACCCCACAACTCCTAAATTAGTAAGAAGGTTACCATGTCCAATAACTATACAAGGAACATTATCATCCACTATGTTAGCATGGGCAGGATATTCCCTTCGCGATTTTACGTCATAAGCTCGCACTGGCTCAAGTAATTTACGGCCAGCGTTATCAACAGCCACAGTTATTCCATCAAAACCGAGATTCAGCGGAAGTTTTTTAATTAAATCCTTCGCACGCACATAATCTCTGACTACACCATATGAGCAGTCAATCTTTTCTTGTGACCAGTCAGGACAGGACAGATGAGCGGAATGCAGATTTTCCTTACGTAACATAATGCACATGTTCTGCCGAATTGAATTGCGCATGTGCCTGCATTCTGATGAGCCAGATAATTATTTTTTGGTGATACAATATCAATCACTACAGATATGGTTACACACGTGTACGAATATGCATGCCACTACTTACCAAAGAAGAGGTCGTTATTTTTCTACAGCCCTTGTGGCTTGATGAGTGGTTTGAAGGGATCTTGTTTTGTTGTCACACCAAGCCCTTACCATGTGCTTGTAACTGCTAATACATATCAAAGAATGTGTTGTTA
>JACQMV010000033.1 GCA_016203395.1 Candidatus Woesearchaeota archaeon
AAATAAAGAAAAATATTTTGAAAAAACTTTACTCAAATCAAGCGTTTAGCAAAGGCCACTTATTATATGAAAGATTAGCTTGCGGAATACCGCCACATCTGAAAGGATTTGTAGAAGATGTTCTAAAAGATATTATGAAAGAAGGGCTCGTTCTTTTTTATGGAAAAACACAGTATGGAAACGCGTACCAACTAAATATTAAAAAACTGGAGGAAATTGAAAAGATAATATTGTGAAATCGAACGCTTTATCAAGCCAAAGGGTTTAAAAGCTTTCATTGCAGTATCGTTTATGCTTATAGGGGTTATGGTCTAACTTGGTTATGACGCGCGGTTTGGGACCACGTAGTCCCGGTTCAAATCCGGGTAACCCCATGTCATGAAAACTAGCTTGCAAAAACTGGTTGTTGAAGAATTTTCAGGTGAAAACGCTCAGATTCTCTATACTAAACAGGCAAAAAAAGGTCTGTGGATTTCAGAAAAGCACTTTATCAAGAAATACATGACAAAGAAAAATGCCCTGCTGCTGGATATTGGTTGCGGAACAGGAAGAACCACAATCCCTCTTTCAAAAATGAGTTTCAAAATCATAGGTATTGACCTTGTTCCTGCAATGATTAAAAATGCAAAGAAAATTGCCAAAGAGATGAATTTGAGAATTGATTATCATGTTGGTGATGCTACAGCCATTGAGTTCAACGATAATTCTTTTGATTATGCTATTTTTTCAAATCAGGGATGGACACAAATCCCCGGTAACAAAAACCGGCTAAAAGCGCTTGAAGAAGCGTACAGGATTTTGAAAAAAAACGGGATTTTCATTTTTACAGCACATCCGCGAGTTTTCAATCAGCAATTTGCTTTTTTCTGGATTAAACAATGGATAAGATTTTACATTTTGAAACCAATAGGATTCAATATTCAAGAACAAGATTTCGGAGATAGATTTTTTGATAGAGAATCCAGTGACAAGCAAAGAACTTACAAAACCCGGCAGTACATCCACATCCCTTCTGTAAGAGAAGTTGAGCGCGAAATTAAAAAAACCGGCTTTAAGATTCTTGAAATTAACGGCAGTTTACAAATTTCCAAAACAGACGTTAGAACACACCCTCCTGTTTTTTATGTATGTCAGAAGTAAGTATGGCAGAAGAATTTAATAAGCGTATACAAATAATAAATTCTTCCTAATATAGCAAACGAGAAAAAATACGAAAACTTACTTTGTTTGCTATAATAAACAAAACACGTTCAAGCCACCCTCTAATCACCATCACTGATTGTTACGCCCACCCGCTTATTATTGCAGCCATTACTATCATGCTTATCAGCTCAAATGCATTAAGCAGAACATATAACTTTATTGACTTACCCTCCCAAATAACCATGCCTAAGCTTACTGTCGCTACAAAACCAAGCCAAAGCCAGAATGCTACTATTATTCCTTGCATTGCACTTCCTGCTTGTGCAATCTGGATGAATTGTGCCAGAACAAAACTCATTATTAATGTGGAAATAAATCCAAGAATCATTGATTTTTCAGGGTGTTTAGGATGCCTAACACCTGAGAGCTTTTTCCACTGCCTGCCAAAAATCCATTGAGAATACCACGCTATTCCAATCACATAACTCACTACTGCCGCAACAAATACTGCCCAATAATTCATAACTACCGCCCCAAAAAATCAGTAAAGCATGATTAGTATATAATATTTGCGTTGGCTAATAAACAAATAACCTATTTGTACTTGCCAAAAATTCTCTGAACAAACAGAGTATTTGCCTTGCAACTATCGTGCTCTGACTGTGAACTTTAATGTAATTCGGCGTATTGCTTGTCATGAGCAATACTATTTGTTGCAAATAATTGCAAACGCGGTGCAAACACATGGTAATGGCTTGGTGTGATGACAAGAAAAGATACGTTCAAATCATGCGCCAAGCTACAAGGGCTGTGAAAAAATAACGACCTCTTCTTTGATAAGTATTAGCAGCTGCGGGAAAATATTTGCATAAGCCCCATACCCTGGGATTATTATTAGCAACAGTGGGAAAAGAACAAAACACGTTCTGAGCATTACCCGTCAAGCCGCGATAAAAGCGCACGAACGCATTTATAAAGAAACCGTGAATATAACGCGCAATGAGCTTAGAAACAACACTGAAATATGCAGACATATATTTCAGAAGAGGAAAACGAACAAATAATCCAGAAATCATTAGAACTGCTGCAAAACTGTATGAAAAAGCAATAAAGAAAAATCCACGTCATTCTAAAGCACGAAACCATTACGGTGTTGCACTTGACTTATTAGGAATGGTTGATAAAGCAGTTGAACAATTCGCCGAAGCACTAACTCTTGACCCTAAAAACGCGGATGCTCACAATAATTTAGGACAAATTTATCTGCAGACGAATAAGTTTAAGGAAGGGATTGAAGAATTTGACAAAGCAATACTGCATGATCCTTATCAGTTTGCAGCATACCGTAGCAAGGGCTATGCACTTATTCGCATAAACGAGCTTGAAAGAGCAATTGAAGCATATGAACGCGTAATAAGATTGGATCCTGGAAATACTACTAGAAACGCAACAGCATACGCAAACATCGGCTTTGCACTTAGCACAATAGGAAGATTCGATGAAGCAATTGAAAAGTTCAAGGAAGCAATACGCCTAGAGCCAAAAAGCTCAGACGCACACACAAATTTCGGAGTCCTACTTAATACATTAAAAAGATTTGATGAAGCTGCTAAAAAACTCGTCATAGCAACACAACTAAATCCAAAAAATTCAGAAGCATACGCGAATCTCGGTTTGGCGCTAACTGGATTGAACAAACCAGAGGAAGCTATTGAAAACCTGGCAAAAGCAATAAGGATAAACCCGAATATTGCATTAGCATACGGCGCTATGGGGCTCGCACTTAATCAACTGAAAAGGTATAATGACGCAATCAACTGTTGCAATCTCGCAATAAAATTAGACGATACTAATTTAGCAGCACGCATTTATTTAGCAGCAGCTTACAGCGCAAAAGGAAATATAAAACTTTCAAGACAGAGCTACGAAACTGCGCTGTGCCGATTCAGACAACAAAAGTACAAAACCTCAGCAGAATATCACGCAGCAATACGCATAGAAAAACTATTAATTGATATGGGCGCGATAAAAGAAGCAGAAATAGAAAAAGAAGCCGCCCTAAAAGGAATGCATATCTGAAAAAGTAAAAACTCGCTGTTCACAACTTCATTCCAAACAAAAATGCACACACTACCCTAAATGCCCGCCATGAGTGTCCTGAAGAATCTGATAAAACGCATCAAATATCTTCACGTTTGTAGTAAACGTGAAAAACCTCCCTTTAACCTCATCGCAAATCTTTTTTATCCTCGCCTGATGATCGTTAAGACCTGCAAGATAGTGCTTTCTTAAAAAAGGAGAAATGAATGTTCGCATCTGCTCAGAACTCTCAATATCCCTAAGCCGAAAATCACCCTCTAAAGGAAGCTCTGCCTCAACAGGATCCAGGACCTGAACAAGTCGCAACTCGTGTTGTCTGAAACGACCAACAACACGGGAAATCTCTTCAATAGGATAAAGAAAGTCAGAGATGATAACAACAAAACTTTTTGTATTAACCAACTTCTTGTAGTTTGTCAATGACTCTTCAAACCTGCTCTTTCCTGATGGCTGTTTTTTATTAAGATAATCAAGTATGGCAACGAGCTGCTTCTTGCCTTTTCTCGGAGGAAACGGTTCTAGTTTCTCTGAAAACGTTGAAAGAACAAAACGCTCATTATTCCTCATAGCCATATAACAAAAACCAAGAGCAAGCATGCCCGCATACTCTCCTTTTTTTGTCTTGCCAGATGCAAAATTCATACTACCTGAATAATCTATTATGACATGCACAACAAGATTACGCTCCTCCTCATACCTTTTGGTAAAAAGTTTGTTTAATCTACCAAAAACCCTCCAGTCTATACTTCTAAAATCATCACCCGGACTGTAAATTACGTAATCCTTGAAAACTAACCCTCTACCCACGTTCTCAGTAATTCTTTCACCAGCATAGTCTGAAGTTATTCTTTTGTTGATGATTAACGACAACCTATCAAGATGCTTCAAAAAGTCAGTTTCAATCATTTGAGCAGCCGTCTAATAACTTCATCCTCATCAAGATTTTGCCTTTCTGCCTCAAAAGTAAGAATTATTCTATGCCTCAACACAGGCATTGCCACTGCGTTAATATCTTCTTTGACAACATATTTCCTTCCTGCAATCATTGCCCTTGCCTTTGCTGCAAGAACAATGCCTATACTTGCTCTAGGACTTGCACCATATTCTATAAGATCCTTCTTTTTTCTAGTTGAATCAACAATGCTCACAGCATACCTCTTCATGTCTGCAGCAATAGGAATCTGCCGTGTAAGAGACTGCGTTTCCAGCATGTCCTTTTTTGAAAGAACTGGTTTCGGCACAACCCGTTTCAACTCCTCGCCATATTTTGAAACAATATCAATCTCTTCCTCAAACTTAGGATACTGAACCTTGATCTTCAACAAAAACCTATCTGCCTGCGCTTCAGGCAAAGGATACGTGCCTTCCTGCTCAATCGGATTTTGCGTTGCTAGAACAAAAAAAGGCAAATCCAAAGGATAAGTCGTTCCACCTACAGTAACTTGTCTTTCCTGCATTGCCTCAAGCATTGCTGACTGGGTTTTAGGCGTTGCTCTATTAATCTCGTCTGCAAGCACGACATTTGCAAAAACAGGTCCTGGCTGAAACTTAAAGCTTCTTTTTCCTGCAGAGGATTCCTCAATAATATACGTGCCAGTTATATCAGAAGGCATTAAGTCAGGAGTGTTTTGAATCCTTGAGAACTTAAGATCAATCAGTTGAGCAATAGTTTTCACAATAAGAGTTTTTGCTAGACCGGGATATCCCTCAAGCAACACATGGCTATCTGAAAGTAAAGCAATCATTATCTGAGCAATAGTTTCTTCCTGTCCAATAATGTCTTTCTGAATCTCTTTAAACAACGACTCAAAAATCCGTTTGCCATCTTCTACGCGCATAACCTCGTTTTGCTGATGATATTAATAAAGCTTACGAAAAAATAAGTGCTAGCATCTCAATTTTGCTTGGCTAAGAATCAGTTACAAATGTGTCATTGCTACCCCGCCTCTGCTAATAAGTGTGAAGAATCACCTGTTAAAGCAGGTGGCGTGTCAATGTTTCCGACATGTCAAAAAACATGTCTTTATTTTCCCGCAGCTCTTGTGGTTTGAACGCTTCTTGTTTTGTTTTTATGCTTAGCCTTTACCTTTTGCTTGCAACTGCTAATACCTATCAAAGAATGTGTTTTTTCTACAGCCCTCTCAAAAAAAATAAGAGCGTGAGATGATAATGCCTTTTCACAGCCCTTGTAGCTTGGCGCATGATTTGAACGTATCTTTTCTTGTCATCACACCAAGCCATTACCATGTGTTTGCACCGCGTTTGCAATTATTTGCAACAAATAGTATTGCTCATGACAAGCAATACGC
>JACQMV010000032.1 GCA_016203395.1 Candidatus Woesearchaeota archaeon
ATAATAGATGACAAAGAATCAAAATTTAGAACCAGAGGGTATTAAAAAAGTAGAACGCGATTATCCTAAAGAAGACAGAAAAGTAACTCTTGAAGAAAAAGCCATATCAGATGGTCTGGGAGCAATTCCTCCAATCTTAGGATGCACAGCTTTGGTTTATGTATTAGGCATTTCCGGAGAGATAAGCCAATTTGTTGAATCTTCTTTGCAAGTAAATAAGTTGGATTTTGGATTTCATCTTTCAGCAGGTTCAGGTTTATATGGAGGGTATACTCTTAACGCAAATAGAAAAATTGCATCACTTTTAACATTGGCAGTTTCATTTGTTCCAGAAATTATAATGATTGCACAAGATGGCGATTTAAAAAGGATAGGCGCATCCTCTACTGCAAAGTTAGTTGGTTATGGTTTAGGATACTTACTCGGGCGTGTTGCTCAAGAATATTAAGATTGGTAACGATGGTGTAGTTTATAAGTGGAGGTTACGTACTAATCGTATGGCAAATAAAGAGAATACTCTTATAAAGGGTTTAAAAAATCGGCTTTATGATGGTGTGGATTTAGCTGGAAATATTGGATTTGTAGGGGTTATAGATTTTCTCTGGGGATTCAGCATTGATAGTCCTATGGAAGACATTGCTATTGGTGCAGGTCTTCAAGCAGGAGAGGCAATGTCAAAAGATACAACTTCTAGATTAGTTTCTTCAATTACTGCAACAGGAGTATCAATGTATCCTGATTTTGCACATTTATTTGCTTCTGGAGATGCTGAAATCTTTTTGAAAGGTGCTGGAGTTAAAGCAGTATGTTATGGTGTTGGGATAATTACGCACGCAGTATTAACTGGCTGTGTAAAAGGGCAGTATAATGGGATGATTGAAGTTAATGCTACCTTTGAATGTGAAACACAAGCAAAACAGGCATGTGAGTATATTAAAGGACTTGTGAACGTCGGAGAGTATATTAGGAGGCCTGATAGTATTGTTGATGACCTACAAAAAACAAGAGGGGTTTATTCTTTGCACGCAAGGATTATAGGAAAAACCTCAGAAATGCAGAAATTCTTAAAGCCAGCACTTACCAAGTATTTCTCAAAAACTACAGTCCCATTGGAAGCAAAAGTAAGTGACGTAGTTAATATTAAATGAGAATAAATCATTCAGTTTCTGTTTTTTACGATTCATAATTGTTCATCAATCTCTTTGGCAATTGCAAGCATTCTGGCAAATGATGTTTCTGCATCATTCTGCATTTCGTTGATTATGTGACGGAGGTCTTCGTGACTCAGCAAGTATCTTCTTTTCTGCTGGATAACAAACCCTCTGTCCATAAGTGCATTTAAGTGATACACTACAGTAGCGCGTGTAATACTGAGTTTCTCAGCAAGTTCATCACTGGATATTTGTCTTTCTTGTCTTGCTGCTTTTAGGAGCTCTAGGAATATTCTGAATACGCTACTATCCTTGTCTCTATTGCCGAATAATCCTAAAGAGCGCCCGAACCATTGCAGTTCGTCATTTAGGTTTTTATTTGGAATGCTTTGGCTGACTATGACAATCTTGCGAATCATTTTATTCACTAATAAATGCCAATATTTAAACCTTTTCCGAAAGATTTATATACTAAACGCATATAACGTATTTTCTTGTTGATTTAAGCTCAACGAGGTTACGGCATGGTTGTAGAAGAAGAACCCAAAGAACAAAAACCTGAAACACCAGATTATCTGGACCAGTTGAAAAGAGTGCAGGCAGATTTTGAGAATTACGTTAAAAGAGTGTCAAAGGAAAGAGAGCATATAGAGCTGCTCGCCAAGGAGAAAGTGTTCAGTCAGATACTCACTATAATAGATGACTTTCATAGGGCAGTGCATAATGCATCAAATGCATCAAAAGAAGAGCTTGCTCAGGGTGTTGTGATGATAGCAAAACAGCTTGATAAGTTCCTTGAGCACAACAGCATCAAGTGTATAGATTGTAAAGGAAAGCCATTTGATCCTTACAGGCAGGAAGTCATACTTCAGGTTGATTCAGAAATGCCAGAAGGCACTGTTGTAGACATACTTCAGTCTGGCTACACAATAGGAGAGCATGTTTTGCGATATGCAAAAGTTTCAGTAAGCAAAGGAGGAAAACAAAATGAAAATAATAGGAATTGATTTAGGAACAAGTAATTCAGCAGCGTGTTTCTTAGAAGCAGGACACCCTAAAATAATCCCGAGTGCAGAAGGTGCTTCATTATACGGAAAGGCGTTTCCAAGCGTTGTTGCTTTCACACAAGAGGGAGTATTAGTTGGTGAACCAGCAAAAAGGCAGGCAGTTTCCAATCCAGAAGGAACTGTTATGGCTGCCAAGCGAAAAATGGGCACTGATTTCAAATACAAAATACAGGGAAAAGACTACACTCCTCAGCAGATAAGTGCGTTTATCCTGCAAAAAATCAAGAAAGATGCAGAGTCATTTCTTGGGGAAAAGATAACAAAAGCAGTTATAACTGTTCCTGCCTATTTTGACGATAACCAGCGACAGGCAACAAAAGATGCAGGAACTATTGCAGGGCTGGAAGTTGTGAGAATCATAAATGAGCCAACTGCAGCAGCTCTTGCTTACGGTTTGGACAAGAAAAATAAAGCGCAGAAAATACTCGTGTTTGATTTTGGTGGTGGAACACTTGATGTTACAATAATGGATTTTGGTGAGGGCGTGTTTGAGGTTAAGTCAACAAGTGGTGATACTCAACTTGGTGGCACAGACATGGATAACACAGTAATGAACCATATAATGAGAAAGTTCAAAGACGAAACAGGGATAGATTTGAATGATGATGCAACTGCAGTTCAGAGAGTTCGCGAAGCATCAGAAAAGGCAAAGATTGAGCTTTCAACTGTTTTGGATACAGAAATAAACCTTCCTTTTATTTCTGCAACAAATAAAGGTCCAAAGCATCTTAACATGAAAATCACAAGGGCTGAGCTTGAACGGCTTGTTGATCAGTTAGTGCAGAAGTGTAAAAAGAGCATTGACCAGGCACTTAAAGACTCAGGAATGACTGTTCAGGAGATTGACAAAGTAATTCTTGTTGGTGGTCCTACAAGAATGCCTATTGTTCAAAAAATGCTTGAGCAATGGCTGGGTTCAAAGGTAGAAAGAGGCATTGATCCTATGGAATGCGTGGCAGCAGGAGCAGCAATTCAAGGAGGAGTGCTTGCAGGTGATGTGAAAGACGTTTTGCTTTTGGACGTTACTCCGTTGTCTCTCGGAATAGAAACACTTGGAGGTGTTTTCACAAAAATAACTGACAGAAATACAACTATCCCAACAAAAAGAAGCCAAGTATTCAGCACAGCAGCAGATAGCCAGCCGGCTGTGACAATAAGAATTGGACAAGGAGAAAGATCCATGTTCAACGATAACAAAGTGCTTGGCCAGTTTGATCTTGTCGGTATTCCCCCTGCACCAAGAGGTATTCCTCAGATAGAGGTCACGTTTGATATAGATGCTAATGGGATATTGCACGTGACTGCAAAGGATTTGGGAACATCAAAAGAGCAAAGCATTCGCATAACTGCACCTCACAAGCTGGATGAGAAGGATGTTGAAAGAATGCGTAAAGAAGCAGAGCAGTTTGCGCAGAAAGACAAAGAGCGTGCAGAAGAAGTAAAAGTGATTAATGAAGCAGATGCTTTAGTGTACACAACTGAAAAAACACTTGAAGAGCTGAAAGACAAGATTGGCGAAACTGATTCAAAAGAGCTTAAAGACAGCATTGTAGAGCTCAAGAAGGGGCTTGAAAACAAGGAAAAGGATGTTGCAAAACTCAAGCAAATGACTGCTGAGCTTACAAAAAAGTGGCAGAAAATAACCACTGAATTGTATGCAAAAGCAGGACAGAGCCAGCAGGCAAAGGATGCAGACACAGTGGATGCTGAGTTCAAGGAAAAAAAGTAAAGCTTTAAATTCAGCTGAAACACCAAAATGGAATGGCAAAAGAATACTATAAAACACTGGGCGTTCCACAAAACGCAACAAAAGAAGAGATTAAACAGGCGTATAAACGTCTTGCCAAACAGTATCATCCTGACATAAACAAAGATCCTGAAGCGTCAGAAAAGTTCAAGGAAATCAGTGAAGCAGCAGCCATTCTTGGTGATGACAAAAAAAGAGAGCAATACGATAATTTTGGCACTACGCAAGGACAGAATTTTGAGGGTTTTGACTTCTCAGGTTTTGGTAGTTTTGATGACATTGTTGAAAACATGTTTTCCGGCTTTGGGTTTAATTTTGGTGGAAGAAAAAACCGAGGGGAGCACGGTGCAGATCTTCAAGCAGAAGTAGAAATTACTCTAAAAGAGGTTTCTACAGGAACAACAAGAGCAGTTAAAACAAATGCGCAGGTTCAATGCAACGTCTGCCACGGCAAAGGAGGCACTGGAGAGCATGAATGTTCTGAGTGCAACGGCAATGGCTATGTCAAGCATGCAAGAAGGACTCCTTTTGGAGTGTTTGCAACTCAAACCAACTGCCCAAGATGTCACGGTCAAGGACAGGAGTTTGAAAAATCATGCAATGAATGCAAAGGCCAAGGAAGAATAAGAAAATCAAAAGAAATTGTTGTTGAAATTCCTGCAGGTATAGAAGATGGCATGCGGCTTAGAGTTTCAGGGCAGGGTGAAGCAGGCACTAAAGGAGGCAGAACTGGAGATCTCTTTGTTTTTGTTCATGTTAAGAAAGACCTTAGGTTTGAGAGAAACGGGCAGGATTTGTACACAGAGATTGCCACCCCATTTCACATACTATGTCTTGGCGGAGTGCTTGAAGTTCAAGGGCTTGATGCCTCTTTTTCATTAAAGATTCCTGCAGGAACAAAAGACAACACTCAATTCCGGTTTGAAGATAAAGGACTGCCAAATCTTCGCGGAGGACATGGTGACCTCATAGTAAAGACGTATGTTGATATTCCAAATAAGCTTTCAAAAGAGCAGAAAGACTCCCTAAAAGCATTCGGTGCAAAAGAAAAAAAGGGCTGGCTTTTCTAACAATACACGAATTATATAGTCACACTTGGCACTCACCTATTAAACTAGTGCAGCTTCCAAATTTGAAATTAAGACCGCTGTAATTCCCTTTGCATCTGAAAATTCTTTAATTCTAAGTTTTGTCAGGTAAGTATTTACTGTGTTTTCTATTACTTCAGTAGTAGGTTTCTTTCCTTCCAGTTTCTCTTCCAAGTATCTAACGAAGAGAGGATTACCATCATCACATAATATAACTGCGTTAGACAATGCCATAGTAGCATAAGCTGCTCTTACTACATTTTTTATTTCATCGCCATGTTCTTTGGCTTTTGCTTCTTCAGGGTGAATTCTTTTAATTCCTCTGTCTATTTTATCACATACTCCGTCTAGCAAAGCTCCGTACATCTCAACCTGTGTTTCCATAGTATCAGGACTGTCTTTAAAGCGTGCTTGAAATTCAGGGCTATCGGCAATTAATGAAGATCCTCGAATGCTAATCGTAACTAAAGCTTGATAGTTTTCATCTTTTATCTGTATTCCACTAGACATACACGCACATGTTTTATCATATTCTATTTTTAATTCTGCCATTTTTGGTTCTGACTACTGCTTAATTTATAAACCTTTCTACCCTTTTACTATTACGGAGTAATTATCGTTCTT
Source organism: Candidatus Woesearchaeota archaeon (assembly GCA_016203395.1). GTDB lineage: Archaea > Nanobdellota > Nanobdellia > Woesearchaeales > ARS49 > JACQMV01. Next base: position 5,678 of record JACQMV010000032.1, read on the forward strand.
CTTAATAATCGTTCTTTTAGTGCTTCCGCGTATTCTTGCGTTAGCCCGTCAATGTGAATTTCAGTTTCAGATGTGCTTGCAGTGCTTAGATGAATATCATATAGCCCCAGTACTCTGTCAAAAATATCTTGATCAACAAAAACGTGCTGGATTTTGTTGTAAGGGATAGTTTTTGTTGATATCCAAAAAACGCCTTTTCTCACGCTTAAAACAGAACTGCTGTCAGTGTAATAATATGCCTGAAAATAAGCGTATTCATACGCGTACAAAATGATAATAAAACTGAAAAATGCAATAACTATTGTAGTCAGAGAGCGTAATACTGGAGTGTTTGTTAGTTGTAAACTGGCTAGAATTATTGAGAGTAGAACAAGCAAATACCATCCTGTTCTTGCTGTTTTTTTCAGTGGTTTTAAGCTGCTTAAAGGGTAAGCATTGCGCATGTTTTCTTCTTTTGCATTCTTGATTCCTGCCAGTCCAAGAATTTTTTGTTGAAGCAAAAATGCAGCTTGTTTTGGTAGGTTCAGAATGAGGTTGCCAAAATAATAGCCAACTCCTCGCTTTCTGGTTTCTTCTTTATCATGAACAACAGGCGATGAGCCGGTTTCAATCTTTAAACTGCATAAGCCGAGAATTCTGTCAATTACACCTTCGTGTATTATGCTCATTCTTATTTTACTTAATGGTATTGCAACACATGATTTGGATATTGCAGAATATGTCTTGGTTAGTTCTTTTGTAGTTAATGAAAATGTTGTAAAAAACGAGTAAATAATTTGGGTGATTGCAATTGCAAATGAGAGTATTAAGATTATACTGAAAGCATAAAATAGCATGACTGCGCTCATTTTAGCAGGTGCCGTGATTATTCGTCCTATACTAATTATTCCCAGTATTGTTGCTAAAATCAGCCATGAGAGTGTTAAAGCAATTGCTTTCTTGAGGTTGTGTTGTTCTGGAAAGTCTTGTAGTGTTTTTAATCGTTCGTTCTCTGTTTTCAGTTGTTTGTTTCCGTTTTTAACGGCGTTTCTTAAATCATGTGCGTCTTGCAAGCTTAAGTATAATAATTTTGCAGCACTCTCGCTCATTGTCTGGATTTCTAGGTGGGCGATGCCGAGAATTCTTTCTGTGAGTGATTGGGATTCTTCTACGTCCTGAATTTTTGAGTACAAAATGGTTCTGCGGGATTTTGCAATAATCCCTGAACATATGACCAAGCCATCTTTTTGCAATTCATAATGTTCAAAAAATAGCCGGAGGATTCTTGCCAGTAAGCCAAGAACAAACATTACAACTATTAATGCAATAAACAGTTGTTCTCGCAATAGTTTGGATGAGCCAATAATTAGGAATATTATTATTACAAGCAGAAATTTTGCAGAATATCCCAGCGCGGCTTTTAGAATGTCCGGCTTGAAGTGGTTTGTCATCTTTTTCGTATTTTTTTTAATATTTGCCCTCTTATCGTTTCAGCATTTTGGTGGTTTATTCCGTCAATATGTGCTTCTGCTCCTGAAAGTGATGAAGCAGTTGAGACATGCACATCGTATAATCCCAATATTCTGTCCAGAATATCCTGATCAACATACACGTCCTGAATTTTTGTATAATTCAGGATTGTTTCTTTTGGGGTGATTACTCCTTTTTTTATTACCAAAAAATCCTTTCTTACATCATAATAGTATAACTTGTAATAATAATACTGGTATACTGCTTCTGCAATAAAAACAAGTATAAGAAGCCAAAAAATGTCAGTGTAAAATTTTCTTGTAAAATAGGATATTGCCCCTGTTAGTATTGCAAGTAGAAACAGCCAGCCAATCACTCCATCAATTGTTTTTTTGATGACCTTTGAGAACTCAAGTGGGCATTCATCAACAGTTGTCATATTTCCCTTTTTACTTTCCCACTATATAAGCATTTAGGGAAAATGTAATAAGTTACTTAATATAGCAAACGAAGTAAATTTTCGTGTATGTTCTCGTTTGCTATATGAGGAAGAATTTACTAT
>JACQMV010000042.1 GCA_016203395.1 Candidatus Woesearchaeota archaeon
ATTTATTCATTATTACGCGCTGATGGTTAAGTGGTATAATGGGGCCTTGCCAAGGCCCAGTCCCGGGTTCGATTCCCGGTCGGCGCATAGTGCTGACTATTTTGCTTTTGATAGTAAGTTTGTCAGTTCTTTTATCAACTGACTACACTTATCAATTGCGTCTTTTGCAGTATCTGAATCCATCTTTCTGCCGTAGTAAACAAGGGAGTTTCGCTTTATTCTGCAATCGTCAAAAAGTCTGAACAATCCTTCTTTTTTTAGCACGTCTCTTGCATAAAAGCCAAGACAAATATGGTTGTTTACGTTGAAGCCCTGCAGTACAAGAAATGCGTGGAATAATTCGAGTGCAGAAGAGTAATAATCCTCAAAAACATAATTCACGTCTGACCCGTTGACTTCTTTTGCTCTGGCATACTCGATTCTGCCATTTGCAGTGTCAACGAGCGATTTCGCCTTTGCCGCATCAGGGCTAGTTTTGACAACTGCACCGCTGAACAGGCATTCGTTCCAGTCTGCTTCTTTCATTTGAAAACCTCAAGAAAACCATTAAGAACTATTCCATTTACGATATTATTTGAAAGTTCTTTGTTGCGGATTTCAGAGAGATTTTTGTACAAAAAAAGTTGTATCGGCCTAGAAAGCTTTTTTTCAAATGAAGACAGGTCAGATGCTGAACGCTTATGTGTTTCCACATACAGGTCAACATCACTGTTTTCCGTATCTTCCCCTCTTGCGTAAGAGCCGAATAATATGATTATCGGATTGTGGTATTCGTTAATCAGGAAGTTGAGAATCCCTGAAGCATATACTGAGTGCAAGTTGAATAATTTTTTTTCACTCAAAAAACTGGATGAAGTTCTGTCTGCAGTATAAAATACTGTGTTTTGGAAAGTTATCCTTGTTAGTATTCTCTCCTTTTCAAGTTCCTTGACGTAGCGTATTACTGAAGGCAGAGGTACTCCGACTGTTCTCTCGAGCTGTCGAACCCTTAACTTTGCGATAGGATTTAGGAAAAAGTATTCCTTGAGCTTCTGTTTGATATTTTGCCTTCTCATTTGATAACTCAAAGTATCATTTGATATTTAAAGCTTTCGGTTGTCAGAATAAGTAGTCCATTAATGGTATAGAAGCAACATATTCATTTCCCGAACAATTCTTCAGGGCAGTGGAGGTATCTTCTCATCACTTCTTGAGGGCTTACTCTTCCTGCTTTTTCCCGAATCATCTCTGCCAGAGAGTATCTTTTCTCATCGCCGTGCCTGAGGTTTGACGTTAATTTCGCATCACTTATTCCAAGCTCATCTTTTCTTTCAAGTACAAATCTGTCCAGAAGTCCGTGAACCACGCCTTCTTCCTGAAAAAGGTACTTTTCTGCTATTTCAGCCAGATTGTCTTCGTCAAGCTCTTCTTTGCCTGATTCAACCCATAGTTTTGTTGCATCTTCTTCCATTCTTCTTATTCTTGTTTCCATCAGCGCGTAATTCATTGCTTCTGCAGGAATGCGGATTCTGCCTTGTTTTATCTATTTATTCATTATTACGCGCTGATGGTTAAGTGGTATAATGGGGCCTTGCCAAGGCCCAGTCCCGGGTTCGATTCCCGGTCGGCGCATAGTATGCTCAAAAATTGCGCACACAAATTTAAACAGTAGTTTTGACATTTGAAAATATCCCGCTGCAAGTGGCGGGTTTGCGTTATAACTAGGAATATCATTGGGTATTGAAAGTTTTCTGCGGAGTATGGTTCTGTAGTCCTTACTAAAAGAACACAATCTTATTAAGCACCACACAGTGTGATTGAAAATGAAATGCGAAATAGAAAAGGTATTAATGCATCTGATCCTGCAAGTATAGACAAACACGGGATTGGCGTTGATTACGGACTAATATTCCCGCTTCATCGCAATAAAATTTGCGCTTCTATTGACGGAAGCGAGTGGTTTCAGTTATGCAGCGGGGAAAGTGGATCTGCCTTGTTTTATCACGATAGCACGAATTCACTGTATTACACGCTAGAAAATATGTTGTTCAGGTGGCCTCACAAGGAATTACGCTGTTTTGATTCTCCTGCTGAAGGCATTACTATATTTAAAGGAGAACTTACAGTGTGTCTTCCAGAAGAAGGTAAGATAATGACTATATCAGGAAAGGTGTTGTATGATGGTTTGACGCGTCCTAGAAATGCAAGAGTTCTAAACAATGAATTATATTATACTGAAGGGAGCCGTGGAGGCGGTTTGGTAAAGGCACCCAACCAAAAGATTGCATCTGCTGGCGCTTGGACGTATGGTTTGGATGTTCTTGATGGAAAGCTTTATTTTGGTGGGGAAGATGGGAAGGTGTATTCTTTTGATGGCAGTAATGTCATGGATGAGCCAGTTTGGCGTGCTCGCTCTCCAATCAAGTACTTGCATGCTGTGAGAGAGAAAGATAATAGTGTTAATTTATATGCTTGCTGTATTAAAGACCGTAAAACTGTTTTATCCGACGAAATTGTTTTAGCCGTGAACCTTACTAATGGCAGCGAGCATACCTTTCTGGAAGAGCGTGGACTTAGTTCAATAGTATCTGCTCCTGTGGAATTTATTCGCCATTTTATGGAAATTATGAATCGCCTAGACTCAAAAAGGAATGATCCACGTCATCTTCTGGCCGATGCATCAATTTATTTAGGACGTTCTCTTAAGTCTCTGCGCAAAGAACTTGGCAGTTCGTACAACGAATATCAGTCTCAGACAGAGTGGATAAAGGATAGTGATGCAGCTCACTCAGTTATTCAGTCTGCAGAACTCGCAGATGATTTTGCTGAGCAGGAGAATTTGGCAAAGGATGTTAACTTCTTATCCGCAATCATTAGTCAGAAAGAAGCGTGGGAAGCTGAAGATTAGTCATTATCGCAATTGTTATTTACTCTAATAATTTCTCTTTGTGCTCAAACAGTCCTTTTATAAAGAAGTACATTGCGTAAAGTTCAAATGAGAATGGGAGGTATCCTAAATAACCAAGTATTGGCATTTCAAATATTTTGAAGAATCCTAGATAGGGGATATTGTAATGCCATTTTGTGCTTGGCACTGCATAATAATTCCATGCTTCCCATAACACACCCATAGTGATTCCTGCAAGCATTAGTATGAAAGGTGTTTGGAGTTTTCTGTCTTTTATGTGCTGTATTATGCTTGGTTGTTTGTGCAGATAATTTACAGGATCAAGTATAAAGTAGAATGCTAACCAGATTAATGGAAAAAATATTTTCGGGAAGAGCAGCGGCAATAAAAGGCATATGATTCCTATTCCTTTCATTGTGTGTAAGAGTGGTTTTGTGATGTTGTGTTTTTTCTTTAGTTTTGAGTGGCTAAACAAGTTTAGTGTTTTGAATAATTCAACAGTTTCAAAGAATGCAGGAAGCATTGTTGCATACATTATTGTTTTTCTTCCGACGTTGGATATTGCTTCCATGCCCATTATGCTATTGTATCCCCAATTCCCTGTTCTCAGGTTGAGTAGTTCAAATATCCACCATATCAGTATTGATGTTATTGTTATGGCTGCAAATTCTGCTTTTCTCTTTGTGAGCATGCTTTCGTGTTTCAGCTGGAAAATTATTGAGTCTATAAGAAGTATGTAGCCAACCCATATTATTGCAAAATACCAGTGCGCAAATGGTTGAACATCAAAGAAGTAATTTATGTGAGCAATAATTATTAAAAGTAGTCCTATGATTCCATAGGTTTTGAACATGGTTTTGTGCTAGCACTGGTTATATAAAAATCTTTTTGAGAATTTCTCCAACAATGAATCCTGCTAAAGCAGCAATTGTGCCTATGATTGCCATTTCTATTCCTGTTTTGTACCATTCTTGTCTTGCTAATATTCCTTTTGTAGAGCCGATAATAAACAAGACAATTATTGCAATAATTACTGAGGAATACATCGCCTGCTCTACTGGAAGTGCAAAAAATGATATGATGGGAAGTATGCTTCCTAGTAGTGAGCTTATTCCAACTACTATTGCGCTTGTGAATGGCTTGCCGTATTCAGTCATTAGATATTTTTTTGCATGATGGTTTTTGTATTTTCTTTTTCCAACGTCTCTTGCTGCTTTGAACCCGGTATACGTTACTGCGGCCATGCTTATGCTTTCGGCAAAAGTTCCTGCCAGTCCTGAGATAATGATTGTTCTGGTATCCATAGTAGCTGCTGCTACTCCTAAAACCAGTCCAAGGACATTAACAAGTCCGTCTTGTCCTCCGAGGATGATATCTCGTATATTGTCTGCCATTCTTCAAAAAACAGACATTCAGTATAAATGCTTTGCGTTTGAACTCTTCTAATACATATCAAAGAATATGTTGTTATTCCCATAACCTCCTCTGCTTGATTGGTAATTTGAATGTATTTTTTTTGTTGTCACACAAAGCCCGTACCTTTTGCTTGCAACAGTAATGCAACAGAGAGCAAAGGAAAATGACCTGTCTGCCCGTATTGTTCACGGAAGCTTTAAATACGTATCATTAAAAACTATTTTCGTGCCCCCGTAGCTCAGTCTGGCTAGAGCGACGGTCTTATATGGCCACTTACGGCTTAAGCAAGCCGTAGGTCCGCGGTTCGAATCCGCGCGGGGGCACATTCTTTGTAAAATAAAGTTCGATACCTGGCTGCTTACAGCAGGTATAGCTGCGCAAGTAATGAGTTACCTAATAGTTAAAAAGACACGGCGATATTTTTTTAGCAGCGCTCATGGCTTGATTTTTTTATGTGGCTTTTCGCGGATTATCTCTCTTTTTGAATCATTCTAAAACAACTTATTACTTATTAGCTGCGAGTGGCGAGTTTGCTTTATTTATATGTGAAAGAATACGTGTTTTTAAGGTTCTTCTTGTTCTTGTCTTACTTTATCATTTTGCTCTTTTATTTTTATATTGATTTTCTGGATTAGTGTTTTCAGTTTTTCTTTTGTTGGCGGTAGCAGGTTTTTTGCTTCGTCAAATGATGTTCGTGCATTTTTATTGCTATTAGCGTTTCCTGCTAGTGCGCTTGATTTTATTGCGTTTTCCAGGGCCATGAGTCGGTTCGTGTTGGCTCTTATTGCATTTAGCTCGTTTTGGAATTGTGCTTTAAACTCAGGTAATATGTCAAGTGTTGATTGGATTTTCTCAGTCCTTTCTAGCATGCTTGTGCGGATTTGTTGTAGTTTAAGATTCACTTTCAGCAATGAAGAAGCTAGTGCTTTTACGTTTACTTTGCCCACTGACTGGGTTAATTGGTCTGAAAGCTTTTTTATTTCTTCTTTTTTTGCGTCAATTGGCAGGGCAGATATCTGCTGTTTCAGTTCCTGAAGGTTTTCTATTTCTTCTTGTATGTTTGTAATGTATGTTGCTGTTTCAACATCGTTTAGTATGGAGTTTTGTATTCTTTCTATTGTTTTCTGGTGTATTTCAATGCTTTTTTCAACGCTTTTTATGAGAAATTCTTTTTTGTTTTTTTTGCTTTTTTCAACAAGCTCATTGCATTCATTTGGAGGGTTTTTTTGTGCGCATTTTTTCTGTTCAATCTGTGTTTTTAGTGTTTCTGCTTCTTTTTTTATGTCATCAAGTGTTCTTGTGCATGCTCCTTGGGTGAAGGATGTTACTCCGTCTGCTTTTGCATGGCATTCGCTGCTATAGGTTTTACCTTCAGAACATACTGGAATAAATACTTCTGCACAAACCTGCGCATACACTGCAGGTATAAGCAATAAAACTGCTAATACTACCCATTTCATTAATGAATGATTTTTCTGGTAGTATTTATACCTTTTGGCGCATTATGAATTCTGCTTCTTCTTCAGTTATTTGTCCGCTGTCAAGCAATTCTCTTAATGCGCTTCTTTCTGTCATTCCTTTCATTACTAATCACCTCTAATAGTGCTCAATTGCTTGCTTAAAAATAGCTTGTTAAAGTGCCGTCTTTATGAGAAATTCACAAGCTTTAAAAAGGGAGTGTTAAGTACTGTTATATGGTGCAAGTATTAGGGCTTTCGCCCGAATGGTTTTTTCCAGCAGACTCAATTCTGGGGTTTATAAGCGTTATTTTTGCCTTTTTTGTGTGTCTTGTAAGTTATAGAGCGTATTTGTTTTCAAGAAACAATAAGTATCTTTTGTGGGGTCTTGCCTTTTTCCTTTTGGCAGGTGGTGGGCTTATAAGGGTTATTACAAATCTTATGGTGTCTTATGTTTTTGATCCTGTTGTGTTCAAAATTGGTTATTCCTCTTTCATTCTTGCTACTATCGCTGCTTTTTCACTCATTCTTTTTTTGAGAGGTGACCGTCTCCGCACTGTGTTGCTTGTTTATCTGCTTACAATCGGACTTACGTATTTTTCATCTTTGTATTATCGTTCTTTTTATCTTGCTACATTTTTGCTTACAGGGGTGATTGCTTGGGACTTTTATGATAATGCCAGAAAGAGGGGTGGTGTGGCAAAGCTCACTTTTGCGTCATTTTCAGTGTTGTCTTTGGCGCAGCTTTTGTTTTTGGCGTCCTTAACCTATCCTATGCATGTTGTCGCTCACGTGTTCCAGTTCGTTAGTTACGGGCTTTTGTTTATAGTTATGTGGGGGGTTGGAAAGTGAAAAGAGAAAGGATGGATATTATTTTTGACATTCTCCATATAGTTGCTGAAAAGGAGAAGATTATACCTACGCATCTTCTCTACAAGTCCAATCTTTCTTACAAGCGCCTGCAGAGTTATCTTAATGAATTGAGGGACAAAGGGTTTCTAACAGAGCAGGAGCCGGAAAAGAAGAATGACAAAAAGTTCTTTGTTCTGTCAGAAAAGGGCTATCAGTTCTTGCAGAGATATCGTGAACTAAAAGACCTCACAGTTGCATTCGGCATATGATTTTAGTTTCTTTAATCATCTTTATAACCTATCCTTGAATTATTGTTTAATGGGTTTTCAGGAGAGATTAGAGGAAATGTTAGAGAAAACAGGGCATGCTGAAGATGGTAGGGAGATCTTCCGGCTCAGGGATACTGCTTATAAGTGGAGCACGTATCCGGTAAAAAAATGTTTTGATCCTGTGTTAGAAAAGCTTTTTCGTAAAGGTTTTGAGTTTTCTGAAAGAAGAGAACAAGAAATGAGGATTACGTGTGACGAAATACTTCTCAATAGTTATGTAGCATGTGAAGAAAGAGAAGATTTGTTTGTTGAGTATATAGTATATTTCGGAACTAAAGGTATAGTTGTGCATGTCAAAGATGAAGGGGAGGGTTTTGATCATAAACAAAAATTAACTGACACTAGAGAAAAACCAAACCAGCCGACAGACGACACGTTATTGTATGTTATAGATGTTCCTGGGAATACCGGCTTGCTTTGTCTTTTGAGGTTTACGAATGACTTTGAGTATAATAAAAAAGGTAATGAAGTTATAATGAGATTTGATTTGCCAATGACTGCTTGCTAATATTCTAATCAGTCACTGCAACATTTGCTAAAAATACGCTAAACAAATGACATATTTGCCCTACAGCCCTTGTGCTCTGTTGCAAGCACAACGCAAGCAAAAGGTAAGGGCGGAGTATGACAACAAAAAAAATGCATTCAAAATATCAATCAAGCCACAAGAGCTGCTAGGAAATAACAACACCTTCTTTGGTAAGTATTGACAG
>JACQMV010000036.1 GCA_016203395.1 Candidatus Woesearchaeota archaeon
GTACCCATCAAGCCACAAGGGCCGTGGAAAGGCATTATCATCTCACACTCTTATTTTTTCCCGGGATGGCTATGGGAAATAACAACACATTCTTTGATAAGTATTAGCAGAGGTGGAAAAGAACAAGAGAGTATTTGATAAGTATTAGTAGTGAGTTGGAGATTTTTTACTTTTTCATTAGTTGGCTATATTCTCTTTTTAGAAATTCTGTAAGTGTCCCATTGCCATTTTTAGTTGCGTTTGTCCAACAGCGTCTTAGGTAAGGACGTGCTTCTTCTGGATTTCTTAATACGTATTCTTTGATTAAAGCAATGTTTTCAGGGTTTTGGTATCCGAAGTCAATTGCGCAGAATAATTCTAGTGGGCTTATTGGCTGTTTTGTTTCTTTTTTTTCTTGTGTTTTTTCTTTTTTTGGCTTGTAGCCAGTAAGAAAGCCCAGTAGTTGCCGGTATTTCCATAATTCTCCTAGCGAGGTTATTTTGCAGTCATAGAGTATTTCAAGTGCTTCTTTTGAAAATATTTTTTGTAATGATTCATCCACAATGTCGCGCTCTCTTGTTAGTCCTTTCTGTGTTTCTTGGTTTAAGGCGAATCTTTTGAATGTGTTTAGTTCATTCTCACCGATGACCTGTCTGGAGAGTTTTGCTAGTAGTGTGTACGGGTGCATTCTTATCGGAGTTGCCTAATCTTTTTAAGTATTAGTGTGTTATCTTCAGTATGGACGGGGTTAATGGCTTGCAGGATAAAGCGCGGATTGCTGGGATTCTTGAGCGTGCTGCTGATTTTTTTTCTAAAATTCTTTGGAACAGTCCTGAGCCATTGCAATATCTCAAAAAAAGAGGGTTTTCTGATGAAACCATTAAAGAGCATAATCTCGGGTTTATAGGTAATTCTTGGTCTGCGTTGTATGACTCTTTTGTGAATGATTACTCTTATGTTTTGCTGGAGCAGGCAGGTCTTATTGTTCCGAGAAAGGATAAGTTGGGTTATAGAGATTATTTTCATCATAACCGGATAATGTTCCCTATAAAGGATTCTCACGGTTGGTTTGTTGGTTTTGCAGGCAGGGCCTTAGATGGTTCTGTTCCAAAATATCTTAACAGTCGCGAAGGATTATTATTCAGGAAAAGAGAGGTGTTGTACTTGCTTGATACTGCGCTTTCTTTTGATTATGATGAAGTTGTGGTTGTTGAGGGGTATACTGATGCTCTTATGGCTCACCAGTTTGGTTTGCATAATGTTGTTGGTGTTGGGGGCACTGCTCTTACTGAATATCAAGCAAGGTTTTTGAGTAGGTATTATGACAAAGCTGTTGTGTGTTTTGATCCTGATGCAGAAGGTCAGAAGCATGCTCGATTGGCAGGGCTGGAGCTTCACAAAGCAGGGTTGGATGCAAGAATTTGTGTTCTTCCAGATAAGGATTTAGATGAAGTGTTGGCTAATGAAGGCAGTGACTCAGTTGTTATTAGATTTGCTTGCGCAGATTGGCTTTACAAATGCGAGCTTGAAAGGTTGATGAAAAATTATGATGTTGCTTTATTGAGTGAGCGTGAGCGCGCTAAATTGCTGAAAGGGCTTCTTCCTTTTCTTTCGTGTAGTAAGGATATTGTTGAGCTTTCTGTGTATCTTTCTTCTACTGCCGACTGGCTGGGCTTGTCTTATAATGCAGTTGTTGATGCGTTTGGCTCGCTTAAAAACAATACTGTTCTGCCATCTAATAGTTTAGAAGAAGATTTAGCTGTTTTGGCAGTTAGAAAGCCGTCTTGTTTGCAGTTGCTTAAAGCGCAAGTTAGACCTGAAGACATGTCTGATAGTGCATGTAGGGCAGTAGTTACATACGTTCTTAGGTCGCCTGCCAGGATTTTAGCAGAGCATAGTGCAAGTCCTTCTTTTTTTGATAAAGATCTTATTGATCCTGCTGAGGTTTTGAGTTATTGTAAACAAACAGGGCTGAATGTTGATGATAGTTCTGTTTATAGGTTGTGTGCAAAGATTCAAGCGTGCGATGCGTCTAACTTGTTTCCTGAGGATGCTTTGCTTAATTTCCGTAGGGGGCATCTTTTGAATCATCTGGATGAGTTAGTTGAGGGTGTTTTGTTACGAAAATCAGGCGCTCTTGAAGAATACTGTAAGGTGTATGATGAACTTATCTCCCTTTCTCAAGAATAGTTAAGTATAAAGCAGTTTGTGTTACTAAATCGTATGCATTATGTTCTACTGCTCTTACCAGTTTTAGTATTTCTTCTTCTCTGATTGAGGGATTTTTTAGTTGGGTGTATCGTTTCCATGCTTTAGGAATCTCTTTTCCAGGCAGATCATTTTCTCTTTTTGCTTCAGGAAATAAAAGGTTTTCAAATGTTTGGAGTGTGGCTCTTCTCATGCCTATCTCTTTAGCGATTCTGCTCCATTGACAGGTATAGATTTCAATATTTTTTATTTCAGGCATTTTTATTGCATGAGAGTTCATTCTATATTTTAGCCGGCTTATGTCAAAAGAGCCATTGAATGTTATTAATGTTGGTCGTTTTGAGCACCATTCTGCAAACCCGTCAAGTATTAGTCTTTCTTCAAGCGGGTTATCTGCTACTAACTGTTCAATTTTCATACCTTTTTGATGATAGGCAATTCCTATTGCCCATATTGCATCAGTTTTTCTTAATCCTGCTGTTTCTATATCAAGGATTATACATTCTTCAGGTTTGGCATAGGATGTTGCTGTTTCGTAAGCTGTTTTTTCCCATTTTTGTAGTTTTAGTGTTATATATTCCAGTGCTTTTTTGCTGCATATTTCATCTAATTGTCGTCTTTTTACATGACATTTTGAGTATGTTGCATTTACTGCTTGGCTGAGTGTTAAGAACATTTGATTTTAATCTGGCTTTTGCTTAAATGTTTGCGTATTGCGCAGAATATGTTTTTTAGAACGTGTTCAAAGGGGCAGATGCAATATCTTCAAGTGTTTCTCTCATGAATTGCACTTCTGCTCTTCTTGAATTTCTTATTAACAAAGCAGGTCGGTATATAACGTCGTCATAAAAGGTTAGGAATACGCTCGTGCTGCTTATCAGCGGTGCTACGAGTTCTAAGTGTCTGCCAAGCATGCCTTTCTCTGCTTGTTGAAGAAAGCGTTCCAGATAGTATCTAAATTTTTCAGCGTCAATTACTGTATATCCGTCATCTTCAAGCATGCATCTTTTGCTATTGGATGCTGTTGAAGGCATGTGGAGTATTGCTGTTTTTTTGTGTATTTCGTATCCTGTTTGAGCCAGTCTTATGCTTGAACTAGTGTATTTGCCTGCAATGTCATCAACAGTTTGTGCTCTCTGGCAGGTTTTTATTTCTACTACCGTATTTCTTTTGCCTAATAGTAGAATATCCGGAAAGAATATATTTCCGTCGGATTCTATTCTTTTTTCGCACAAAACGCGCGAGTAAGGTGCATTGAATGCTTTTGCAAATCCGTTTTGGTATACGTTATCTGGATTTTCAAAAGCAGTTGTCCATGTTAATAGCCATTGAGTATAAAGATTTCCTAACCTTCCGATAAGCCAGATATTTTTTGCTGTTGGGTGTATGTCGCTTTTGTCAATCCCTGTTATTCTTGAAATTATTTGTGTAAATGACTCTCCTTTTCCAGTTATATCGTGTGTTGCTAAAGACATTACTCTTGAGCGTAACCTCCAGTCATTACTGTCAACTGGACTGCCTTGCATTATGCGGTCTTCTAATTGTTTTTTTAGCAATCGTTTGTCTGCCATTCCTACTGGCGATTGTTTTGCTCGTACCATTGTATAAAGATCAGGAAATCCATCATATAATCCGTTGATTGTTTTTTGTGTTCCCTCTCTTTCTAATGCGTGCCATAATTGTTTTTTTCCTTTTTTTAGTTCAGATATTCCTTTGAGTTCTCGTTCTTGCAAGTATGCTGCTTCTACTTGTTGTAATGGCCAGTATTCTCTAAGTTCTTGTAAGACTGCTTCGCGTGTTTTTTGTTCTCTCATTGTTTTGAATCCGAGATAGCGCAAAGCATGTCCCGCGCTGAGTTTTCCTGTTTTTTTTCTCCAAAATCCTGCTAGCCGGCATGCAAGTCCTTTTGCATTTTTGTCTGTAAATAGGTTATGCACGTTTATGCTTCCTTTTGGCTGGTATTTTCTTATTTCAGCAGCTAGTGCCGTTTCAGAATTGTCTTTGTAATTCACATCTCGGTATGCTTTGAATCCGGTTATTCTTATAAGATTCTCAGCAGTTGTGTGCATATCTTCTGCCAAGAGTTTAAGAGGGCAGTATAGTCCTGCTCTTTTTACCGCTCTAGTGCTCAGTCCTTCTTCTGGAGGAAAGCGTTCCTGCAGCATCCCGCGCATTTTATTTTTATCCAGCCGGTCCCCCTTATACATCACCGTCATACGTGACTGCGAGCCATAATACTATTTATATCTTTCTACAACAAAAACGCCACTAATAGCGCTTGAGACGAGAAATTAACGCAATTCCCACTTCCCCGCAACTGCTAATATCTATCAAAGAAGATATTAGTATTTTTCTACAACCCCTCCAAAAAAATAAGAGTGCAAGATGATACTGCTTTCCGCAGCCATTGTGGCTTGGCTCGTGATTCGGCTTCTTGTTTTGTTTTTATACTTAGCCCTTACCTTTTGCTCGCACTGTGTTTGCAACCAGCTGCAACAAAGGGTATTTCTCTTGTCAATAAAACTGCTAATTGCGTTAAAGTTCACAATCAGAGCACATGAGCTGCTGATAAGTTATAACGGCTTAAGATAAGAATTAGCAAGAGCTGCTGATAAGTTATAACCGCATTTAAGATAAGCGTTAGCAGGGGTTGTGGGGCAAAACGTCATTTGTTCAGATAATTCTTGCAAGGGCGAATACTTCAACATTTATTCAGAGGATTTTTAGCAAGAGCGATAGCAAGGTTTAAAAATAGTCCGAGAATAAAAACATGCGTGGAAAAGGAGACAAAACTTAAGGTTGCAGAAGCTATTCAGGATGACGTAAATAAAGGTATTGTTCGTGTTGACAGCAATTTTATGCGAGTTATAGAAGTGCGTCCGGGAGACATTGTTGAGCTTGAGGGTCAGAGAAAAACAGTAGCTATTGTTGATCGTGCTTATCCGGGTGATATAGGGCTAAACATTATTCGTATGGATGGTATTGCAAGAAAAAATGCAAGAACGAGTATAGGGGAAAACGTAACTATTAGAAAAGCAAAGGTTGAGCAGGCAAAAAAGATAGTTATTGCTCCTGCAAAAGAAGGCATTGTTGTAAGGGCGTCTCCTAATATTTTCAAGCAAGGTCTTCTTGGCAGAGCATTTGTAAAAGGAGACATTACTAGTTTAGGCGGTACTGGAAGAAGGCGCACTACAATGTCAGACAATCCTATATTTGATGAAATATTCCCTTTATTGATGGACGAGCCCATGGCCGGCTTTGGTTTCGGTGATTTGAAGTTTATTGTTGTAGAAACAAGTCCTTCTAAAACAGCAGTGATTGTTACTGACCAAACAGAAATAGTTCTGAATCCTGAAGCAGTAGAGGTTAAGGAGGAAGCTGTTCCTGAAGTTTCTTATGAGGATATTGGTGGTTTGCAGGATGAAATCAAAAAAATAAGGGAAATGGTTGAATTGCCATTAAAGCATCCTGAAATTTTTGAACGATTGGGCATAGAAGCTCCGAAGGGAGTGCTGTTACATGGTCCTCCAGGCACTGGAAAGACATTGCTTGCTAAAGCAGTTGCTAATGAAACAAACAGCCATTTTATTGTTATTAATGGTCCTGAAATAATGAGTAAATATTATGGAATGAGCGAGGAGAATCTGCGAAAGCGGTTTGAAGAAGCAGAAAAAAATGCTCCTGCCATTATTTTCATTGATGAAGTTGATGCTATTGCAACAAAAAGAGAAGAAACCCGCGGAGAGGTTGAAAGAAGGGTTGTTGCTCAGCTTCTTGCACTAATGGACGGGCTTAAAAGTAGGGGTAAAGTAATAGTCATTGCTGCTACTAACGTCCCTAACATTCTTGATCCTGCTTTGCGAAGACCGGGAAGGTTTGACAGAGAGATAGAAATTGGCATTCCTAACAAAGAAGGACGGTTGAACATACTAAAAATTCATACTAGAAATATGCCTTTAGAAAAGGATGTTAAATTAGAGGAATTGGCTTCAATCACGCACGGATTTGTCGGTGCTGATCTTGCTGCGCTGACTAAGGAAGCTGCCATGATTGTTTTGCGAAGAGTTCTTCCGGATATAAAGTATGACGAGGATGAAAGTATCCCTCAGGAAGTGCTTGAACGATTGATAATAGGTAAAAAGGATTTCAAAGAGTCATTGAAGGTTGTTAGGCCCTCTGCATTAAGAGAGGTCCTTGTTGAAACGCCTAATGTAAAATGGTCAGAAGTCGGTGGTTTGGAGCAGGCAAAACAGGAGTTGAAAGAAGCAGTTGAATGGCCTCTCAAGCACCCTGAAGCATTTAAGCGCTTAGGTGTGAAACCACCGAAAGGCATACTTTTGTATGGTGCGCCCGGCACTGGAAAAACATTGCTTGCTAAAGCAGTTGCTACTGAATCTGAAGCTAATTTTATTTCTATCAAAGGTCCTGAATTATTAAGCAAGTGGGTTGGCGAATCAGAAAAGGCAGTCAGGGAGGTTTTCAAAAAAGCAAGGCAGACTGCGCCTACAATTATTTTCTTTGACGAGATTGATTCGCTAGTGCCGAGAAGGGGCAGTTCTGATGATAATCATGTTTCTGAGCGTGTTGTGAATCAGATGCTTACTGAAATGGATGGTTTAGAGGGCTTGCACGATATCGTAATTATTGGCGCAACCAACAGGCCTGACATGGTAGACACTGCATTATTAAGGCCGGGAAGATTTGACAGAATAATACTAACACCCGTGCCGGATAAAAAAACAAGAACAGAAATTTTCAGAGTGCATTCCAAAGGCATGCCTTTGAAAGAAGTTAATCTTGATGTTCTTGCAAGCAAAACAGAGGGCTATGTTGGTTCGGATATTGAAGCAGTTTGTCGTGAAGCTGCGATTATGGCTTTGCGTGAGGACATGAAAGCAAAAGAGATTACTGCGAAGCATTTCGAGACCGCTTTGGAAAAGGTCGGTCCTTCTGTAACAAAAGATATTGAAAAATCATATGAAGAAGTTCGCGACCACTTCAAAAGTGCCCATGCCAAGCAGATGAAAGACGAAAAGCCAGCATATTTTGGGTAGGGAAAAAGAAGGAGA
>JACQMV010000038.1 GCA_016203395.1 Candidatus Woesearchaeota archaeon
AAAACAAGAAGCGTTCAAATAATGAGCCAAGCCACAAGAGCTGCTAGGAAATAACAACACCTTCTTTGATAGGTATTAGTAGTTATAACGCAGAACATAAATAGGTAATAAAAAATTGTTATGTTCTGCGAATATAATAGCGAAATAGCCATTAATTACTTTTGTTCGCTATTATACAAGCACATGGTAAGGGTTTGGTGTGACAACAAGAAAAGATACGTTCAAATCATGAGCCAAGCCACCAGAGCGGTAGAAAAAAACAACACCTTCTTTGACAAGTATTAGCAGAATTACGTGAAAACGACTGCACGTTATTTTATGATTAACCAAACACAATTAAATTGACTGCATCGTAATGACGAAACATTTAAAACAAGCAAAGAACAACTCACACAAATGAAAGCAGACACTCAGGCATTTCACATAATAATTGCAATAATAATATTAGGCGTGATAGCCATAGTAATAATAACGCAAACACTGAGCGGAGGATCAAAATTCAACCTCGCACTACAGTGCAAAACACAAGGAGGAACATGCATGCCCTACGAACAATGTAGGGATGAGGGAACACCAACAGGAATGGTGTGCGAAGAAAAAGTAAACCCTGATGTGTGCTGCATAATAAGATGACCAAAGGAATGGAAATGTTCGTAATAATACTACTTCTACTTGTGTTTGCAGGAGTAGTCCTGTTTGGCGTATTCCCCAACATATCCCAAATATTAAGAACAGGTGGAGCAGTAGCAACTGAATACGCAACCAAAAGCTGCAAAGCATTTCCCGCACTAACAAGCATAATAAGAGAAGCAAAACCACTAGATCAAGATTTTGGAAAAAACCAAGGAGATGAATATCCTGACTCATGCGACGTATGCTTAGGAGGAGATGATGAAAACGATAAAGATGCAGACAAAATACCTGACAAGTGCGACAACAGTCCTAACAAAGCAAGCAGCTCAGCAATATCAGAATGCAAAAAGGTATGCAAGCAATACTCTCCTCCAAATACTGACTGTTGGGATTACCAAGGAATAAGATGCATACTCCCATGCTATCCGGGATGCACTAGGGGATAACGTGTCATCAACAGACTGGATATACAAAGAAACAGCAAAACTCCTTTTCGCAATACTGATGATAACTGTGATGACCTTATACGTCGGAAGATTTTTCGGACTATATATGCCAGTGGATGAAGAAGGAGCAGAAGGACAAATAAAAGCAATAACAACAGCAATACAAAAAATCAAAGCACAATTAGACCTGACACTGGAAGAAATGCAAGAAGGACAGCAAGAAAACATTATTGAAATAATAAAAGTGCCAATACAACTCAAAAAACAATACATGCTCGCATTTTTTGCAAACGGAGAAATGCAAATAACAGACACGTGCAAGGATGAAAACAAAAAATTCTTTGAGATAGGAACATGCCAAGATGATGAAACGATACAACGAGACATTGGCTGCGGAAAAAAACCGTGCGTATGCCTTTACAAGGAAAAAGAAGGAATAAGAAGCGACAAAACCTGCGTCAGAAATTACCAACCCGTAATGTGCAGATCCCTTCTTACCGATGACCTACGAGTCAACAAAGTTCAGCTGAAAGCAATATACGGAGAATGTGAAAGCCAAAAAGGAGAAATAAAAGAAATAACAATAACCATGAAAAAAGAAAATCAAGAATACATTGCAAGCATAAGCGAAAACTAAGAAATAAGAGACGAAGAAATAAGAGACGAATAAGAATTACCGACCTCAGAAAATTACGCATTTGACGACTGGGGTAATTACCAACCATAACAATCAAAAAAACATTCAACACCCTCCCTAAAAACTGACAGCGCCGATTTGCCGCAGCATTTATATATTTGCAATTTTAGAAGGCGTGTATGAGTAGAAAAAGAGAGCATTCGCATAATCATTCTAATTTTTTGATGATTGTTTTGGTTATTCTTGTTGTTGCCATTTTTTTGTGGTATTCTTCCTCCTCAATTATTGGGGATGTTGTTCTTTTGGCTCCTTCTTCAGTTATTATTAATTCAAAAATACCTGTCTTGCAGGATTCAGTTATTGCATTCACAGTTTCTCCGCCAACATCAAGCATTTATGTTTTTTACAAGAATGTTTACCTGTACAGTGAAGATCATCCTGAAACAAATGGATGGAGACAAATTACAGTTAGTCCTGAGCGTAATCCTCCACACAAGTCATGGGCATTTATAATTCCTAATAGAGGAATAGCAACTCTTTCCGGGTCTCTTTTTATGCCTCTTTCAATTGCTTCTGGCTCGTATCGGCTGTATTTCTTTATGCGTGAATGGAATGGTAACTCCTGGTCCTCTTTGCAATGGGTGAGGAAGGATATCACTGTGATTTCAAAGAATTATTGTCCGGTTTCAGAAGCTTCTGAATGCCAAGGTTCTACTCTTCGTTCCTGCACCAACCAACACGAATGGGTTCAGAATAATTGTGATAATGGATGTTATCAGGAAACATCAACAAAAGCATACTGCAAGCAATGCAATGAAGGAGAACAGCGTTGCAGTGACAGCACTGAATTAACGGTCTGCACTAATTACCAGTGGCGCAGCCGTTATTGTGATATTGCCTGTGACAATAATGCCTGTATAGAGATTCCTTCAGGAAACGAATCATCTGATGAAGTTTTTGTAGATTCTGTGGCTGATGAGGAGCTTCCCCAACAGGTTAGTGAAAAGCTTTGTGATGGGTACGAGTTTGAAAAAACTATTCTTTCAAATATATCCGCAGTTTTACCCGGAGCCCGTTCTAATGATGCGGATTTTCTTTATGTGACAAAAAAAGGGAATATCAGGTTTTTCAATCATGGAGGATCTGATTATAAGGATGGAAGTGCCTACGGAGCGTATGGTATGGTTTTGCTCAGTCCTGAAGGCGCATTTATCAGGAATGTTAGCAGAGGCCTTTTTGGCTTTTCTCCTGATGGAAAAGTATACTTCTTAGAAGCCCGGTTTACTGACCTTAATTTTAAGAAAGGAGTTATTCAATATTCTGAAGAATTAGAACGTGTTGGCGTTCCGTGGCTTATTTCTTTTCCAGTGATTGGAAATCCGATATTGCCTGCAATAGTTGACAGCGCAAAAAGAATTTATATGACAAGTCAATTAAGCCCGGAAAAACCGTCGGGTATGGGAATATATTCCTCCACAGGATATAATGACTTGCCAAATCAACACGGAAGTTTTCGCACGAAAACAATTTATCCTGTGAATAACATGGTTTATGGTGTTGCATCACAACAGTACAGTAAATATCATAACTACCGTAATACGTTGTATGTTCTGAATGAAAAATATCTTGACGCGTCCATTCCGCCATATCAGAAAGAACAGTTTGTATCTTATATTCCGCTTAATCTTTCTTACATAGATGGCTCGCCTCTCAAACCCTCTCCTGAACAACGTCCGATTGCCTCTCTCAAGTTTTGGGCAGACTATTTGTTTTATCTGAATAATTTTGGAATCAAAGTTTTCAGCAAGGATGGCGAGAGCGTGAAAGAGTTTTTGATTAATCCAAATTATGATGATCCTGCAACAGGCATTTCCAACACCAGTGTTTTGTATAATGCATATGACATAGCTTTTGACAGTGATAGTAATTTGTATACTTTGTCCTTGAACACAAATCCTCCAGTTGGACCTGTCATCAGAAAGTATACGTGTAAGATAGATTCCCCATAGTTAGTTATTCAGTTGTTCCTTTGAAAACAACAAATTACAAGTGTTTCTTTTGTGTATAAGCTATTTTTGTGGGCAGAAGTAACGGCAGACAAAAACCAAGTCATCTACCTGGAAGATTTTTAGCAAGGGTAAAGCAAATCTTTAAAACAAGGATGCCTTAACGCGGATTATGAAAGCACAGGAAAGCACAACACTGACGTTCTTCATAATAACTGAATTAATACTCGTGCTAATGGCGGGTTTTGCAATGTACAAGTCAATAAAAGATGTTGGAACAGTGTACGAACAGAGGTTCATAGCAAGAGATGTTGCCCTACTGCTAGACTCGTTCTCAAAATACCCTGTCAGCTTTATTTACGGATTTTACAGGTATGACACTGAAAAAGCACAAAAAGCATACAATGAGGAATTCTCGCTAAAACAGATTGCAAAAGGAACCGCATACATGAGCGCAATAGGAAGCACATCCACAGTTACAGGAGTGCTGGCAACATCCCCTGCATTAACACCAACTATCGGCGCGTATATATCCGCAGCAATAAATCCTACATACTTACTAATAATCCCCGCTGGCTGGCTCGGAGGAAAAGGAATCGTGCACTTCTTCTTAGGAGAAATGGAATCAGTCCTGCAAGACTACAAACTAGACATTAGCAACATAGTAACAGCAATGCATAAAGACGGAATGCTAGGAGAAAAATACCCTTACTTAGGTATGGAAGTAGAAGAAGCACAACTTGAGACAAGCCCGCTAATAAGATTCGTGTACGAACCAAGAAGACTAAGAATAGACACAACAGAAAACAGAAAACACTACTGGAACCCATACAAACGAGAATGTAAACAAGCAGAACCCGCACAAGAAATAAACTATTACACAGACGAAACAATGAAACCGATAATAACTGATGTCTCACAACTGCTACAAGGAGAAACAATAACAGAACCAACAAAAACAGAAGCCACAATAATAGGACTAGTCACTTCACCACAATCAGGAATAAAAATCTACTACCTAAACCAAGAACAAAGAGCATGCAGAATTCTGAATGAATTCACAGACGCGTATTCACAACAACTCAGCGGAGCAACGATACTCCCAGTAAGCAAACAACAACTTGAACCAACAGACATTAAAAACATACTCAACAACAACGGAATACTCATACAAGCAGGACCAGAAGAAACTAAACTATTACTAGACAACCAAAGAGAGGCAGCAAATGCAATACGAAAAGCACTATTATAAAACCAAAAACAATCACAAAGCACAAATAAGCGATTACGCAATATGGATCATAAGAATCGGCTTTATAATAATAATCCTAATGTCATTATTCATTGCTAAAGAATCAATAGTTAACACAAAAACAAGCATAGCTGAAACAGAAACAAAAATAATAGCACACACCCTAATGGATGAATTCCCACAGGATTTAGTAATAACAACACAGAATATTCAAGAAATACAAACCAAACTAGACAAAATAAAGCCGAACTTTGATGCAGGAGCGATATTCAGGATAAAGAACAACATACTTAGGTGGGGCAACTACAAAACATTGTCAATAGAAAGCAAAGCAGAGGGCTTCTCAAAAAACATACACTCCTACAAAGACAAGTTTCCAGCTACGCTGGATAACCAACTAACAATACTAGAAATAGAGGTGCACAGACGTGCGTAAGGGATTTGCAGAATGGGCAATAGACCTATGGGTGTATATTCTATTCACAATACTCCTACTGCTATTTTTTGCAGCAATCAAACTAATAGCCAACCCCCACACTGCAATAATAAATGCCGTGCAAACAACATCATTTGAGCAAAAAAAGCTAGAAGCATTTCTGGAAATGCCATACCAAGACGAAAACTACAACACAAAAGTATGGCAGGCACTGGCACAAGAAGCAGAACTAATACGAGAAGGAAAACAAAACGAAATCCGGCTAAACAAAAAAACACTATCTTCAATAATCTGCAGCTGGAAAAAAGAACCCTGCATATGGAAACTAACGCTTAACATTGAAGGAAGAAAACACCCTATCTACATAGCGCCTGTAGGAGAATACGAATCAGCCAGTGCGCAAACAACAAAAATCCCACTAAAAAAAGGAATTGTAGAAGTAACCCTAAAAACATTAACGTACGGGTGGTCTGAATGAAAGCATTAGTATTCACAGTAATACTACTAATGCTCACAATAGGAGCATTCACAGCTACAATAGCGATGGTGTGGAAATCTTCATCAAAAATAAGCGACCTAGGAGATGTCGGTGCAAAAGCAATAGGTATAATTGAGGCAAACCAAAAGGCAGACAGCATAGCACTATTCGTGCGAAAAGCAGCAATCAAAGCAACAGAATCAACAACTGAAAACCTGATGAATGATATAAGCAAAACAGCAGAACAAGCATTCACAACAGAATGCGGCACAAATCCCTATCCCGTATGGTACAAGAAAGGCAAATGCACTCTAAAAACATACCAAATACTAAACACAATTGCAAAAGAAATAAGCAACAAAATGAAAGAATATGCCACACTTTACAATGACCCAAATGCTGCAATAAGCAAAGAATACGAAATAACAATATTTCCAGAAAACCAAAAAACAAGAATTATCGGAAGACCATTACAACCAACACTGATTCTTGTGGACATCCCATCTGAAAGAGCAAACGCCAAAGCCATAGCTACAATAGCAGCAGACACCGGATTTGAAATAAGCACGCCATTTGACCTTGAAGCCATACTAAGACTCACAGACAACATTGAAGAAATCCATGCCTGCGTCCAAAAAGAAGCAGAAACCACTGAAGAAATCAATACAGAAGTAAAATGCCTTGAAAACATCCACCCAAAACTACAACGCCTAAAATTCAGCGAAAAAAACAAAATACTAATCCGGCTAAAACCAGAAAACACAAAAAAATCAGGAGTATTGTTCATAATTGATACATCACAATAAACTTTTTAAACAATAAGAAAGAAAAACATCTAAATGGTAAAAATACCACTACAGGACATAATAGCTAAGATAAAAACTTCAACAGGACTGGATGAAGAAACAATAAACCAAAGAATAAGCGAGAAACTAATCAAGCTATCCGGGCTGGTAAGCAAAGAAGGCGCTGCGCACATACTCGCAAACGAATTAGGAGTAAAGCTTTTTGAATCAACAGGAAAAGTCAAAGACATCTACCCGGGAATGAAAATGAATGAACTAATAGGAAAAATCGTGCAGGTCTTTGAAACAAAAGAATTTGCAAGAGAAGACGGCACAACAGGCAAATTAACCTCTCTTATCGTAGGAGATGAAACCGGAACAATAAGACTTGTGTGCTGGGGAAGCCAAGCAGAAACAGCACAAAAACTCGTCCCAGGAAACATAATAAAAATAAGCGACGGAATAGCCAAAGAAAACCGCGGTGCAATAGAAATGCACGTAAGTGAAAGAACAAAAATGATAATAAACCCGCAAGGCGTAACCGTCCAAGAAGTTAAACTACCTGCAACAACAAAAAAACAAATAAAAGAACTGACTGAAACAGACCAAAACGTAGAAATAATCGGAACAGTCGTGCAGGTATTTGAGCCAAAATTCTTTGAAATCTGTCCGATGTGCAATTCACGACTAAAACCTGCAGAATCTGGCTGGAAATGCGACACGCACGGAGCAACAGCACCTGATTATGGCTATGTAGTTAACGTATTCTTAGATGATGGCACAGAAAGCATAAGAGTAGCACTATTCAGACAACACGCGGACAAAATACTCCGACGACAAAAACAAGACATACTAACCTACAGAACACAACCAGAACTCTACGAACCAATCAAAACAGAACTACTCGGAGAACAATACCGAATCAGTGGAAGAACAAAAAACAACTTGTTCTTCAACCGACTAGAATTCGTAGCAAACACAATAGAAAAAGCACAACCAACAGAAATAATAAGATAAAACTCTCCGGTTGCTAAAACTACCTAAAAGGATACCCTGTATCTCCAACTGCTCATATTCATCAAATAATGTGTTGTTATTTCCTAGCAGCTCTTGTGGCTTGGCTCATTATTTGAACGCTTCTTGTTTTTTTGGCATACTCAGCCCTTACCTTTTGCTTGCACTGTGTTTGCAACCGGCTGCAACAAAGGGTATTACTCATGTCAATAAAACAACTAATTGCGTTAAGCCCACAGTCAGAGCACAATGGCTGCCGATAAATTATGACCTAACTTAATATACGCATTAGCATGATCTGCTGATAGGTTACGACCCCATTTAAGATAAGAATTAGGATGAGCTGCAGGGCAAATGTTTTATTCAGCGCGCTACCGAGAGTTGCTCAGCTCATGAAGCAAGCTAATATTCAATTCCGCAACACTGACAGGAACATCAAGCTTGAAATTCTCTAGAACCTTAGGATGAAGCTCGCCGAAAAAGCCAATTCTATGATTTTTAACAAAAACCGAACCACACCTGCCAGGGATACAGGAATCATTCGCCAACTCCTCAACAGAATATGTCATACCAATACTTTTAAACAAGAAATCCAGAACCTGGCGCATTTCTGTCAAAGAAGCAGTAGAATGCGCAGAAACAAAAGCAACATTCCTATAATCAACAATTTCAGGAGAACGAACGCACACGAGACCTTCTTCAAAAACACGTTGAGGATAATCAACATGCTTGTTACCTGCCAAAAACTCCAAAAGAACAGGCAAAATAGAATTCCTAACTACAGAGTAAGATTCTGAATAAAACTGGTCAATCTCAACTAACGGAGAAGCAGCACAATTCATCATATCAAACAACAATTTTTTACTTGTTAGATAAGGACTAAAGACCTCTTGAAAGCCACAACCAGCCAAAAAAAGACGAACATCATCTCCAAAATACTGCTCATTACTCGTGGCCCCTTTCGTGTACAAAGCGAGCTTTTCAGGGGTAATATTCTCATAACCATACGCAATAGCAACATCCTCAACCACATCAACAGAATGCATAATATCATGGCGCATTGCAGGAACAACCATTTTAGAAGAATCATACCTTAATTTTTCAAGCAAGCCCTTAACACTTGGCTCAGAAAGACCTAGCCCTAGAACGCTTTCAACCAAGCCCATGTCAAGCTGCACACTACGAGGAGTGAAATCAGGAGCAACAATCTGTTTGTCAGGATAAATTGTAACAACACTCTCTAACTCAAAACCACGCTGAAAAAGCGCGAAAGCAAAGATAGCACAAGCAAGCATAACTCCTTGTTCATCAGTGCCTGTTGCTTCAAAAAACAAAGAAGAAATACCTGGAACAACCCTGCCAGAATGCTCACTGTTAATAATAGGCGGGAAGCTCAAAACATTATTTTGATTGTCAACAAGCAAAGGAAACTTCTTCCAACCATGCACGATATGCGCATACTCTTTTCCTTTCGGATGCTTCTCAAGAATTTCAGAAAGCCCCATAAGCGTGCCATTCAAAGCAACGAATTTTGTAGAGCCATCAAAAAAAGAATACCTAACAGGAAAACTAATCTTTTCAGCAGAATAAATCCCGACAGCAATCTTACTTCTCTTTCTACCATAAGCATCACAAAACTTTTCCTGCAACTGAACCAACTGAATAAGTAGATTCTCACTAACAACACCTGCAGCACAAAAACCCGCAATAAAAGGCCTGCCAGAAATTTTCTCAGCAATAATATTTTTACTGCCACTCTTTACACTAACTAACGGCAAACCCTTTTCTAAACCCAAGAGACCTTTCAAAACACAAACAAGCCCTTCAACACTCCAAATCCAGGGAAGGTTAGTATCATTAAATTTTACAACAATATTATCACCAAACGTTTCAAGTTCTGCTTTAACCCTGCAAAGCAACAAAGATAACTGCTCCTCAGACAAGCTAGTGCCAAGAAGCTTAAAAAAATCATTCCTAGAATAAGTCATTGTAGGCATTATATCACCCTCGCATTTCTTAAATAACTAAGATCCCTGCTAAACAAGTCGCGAATATCAGACATGCCAAGATTAAACATTCCAAGACGATCAACACCCAAACCCCAAGCAATTGCTCTTACATCCTTCTGAGCCAAAGAACCTATAACTTCTGGCCTGAAAAGCCCTGCACCGCCTAACTCAATCCAGCCCATAGACGGGTGCTTTGCAAACAATTCTGCACTCGGCTCTGTAAACGGGAAGTATCCTGGAACAATACGAATATCCTCAGCATTAGCAAAATTCTTAGCAAAATCTTGCAGCAAACCAAATAAATGCTTCAAGCCAAGAGCTTTATCAACAACAAAACCCTCCACTTGATTAAAATCAGGCAAGTGCGTAGTATCAATAACATCATACCGAAAACAGCGAGCAATAGCAAAATATTTCCCAGGCACTTCAAGATGCGGAGATGCAAGCATTCTAGCACTACACGCAGTTCCCTGAGTCCTTAAAAGATGCCTACAGGACATTTCAGGATCAAACTTATACTGCCAACCACGAGAACCCATAATACCTTTTTCGTGTGCTTCTTTCACTCGCTTCATAACTGCACTCTCTACCTTTGCAGGAGCAGCATTCCTGACATAGTATGCTTCATGAATATCTCTGGCGCTATGAAACTGAGGCATAAACAAAGCATCCATATCCCAAAAATCAGACTCAACCAAAGGGCCAGACATTTCTTTAAAACCGAGCGCAATAAACTGCTGACGAACACGATCAAGAAACCGCTTATAGGGCTGAAATTTGCCACCAAACAACCTCGGAACAATACTCTTAATGTCATAAGCCCTGAAATTTTTGCCCTTCCAAGAGCCATCCTTAATCATTTGCACAGTCAAAGAATCAACAAGCTCACCAAAACCCTTTTTCAGAACCTTACGACCTTCATCACTGATAAGAACAGTAACAATTGTTTTGGAATCCTCCCTGACCAGACCACGACGCTTAAGAGACAATGCAATACTTTTATCCTCATCAGAAGAAGGGCTAAAAGGCAGCTTTTTCAAAAACTGCTCTTCAGGAAAAAAGTTCTCTGTCTTTCCAACAGAAGAAACCATGCTGTCTTTAATCACAATCAATCCGCGCTGACGCAAAATGCCCAGTGCAGCATCACCGCCCTCAATATGAGATATTTCAGCCAAAGAAACTGCTTTGGAAGCAACAAGACGAGAAATAGTTTTCTCAGGTAACTCCTTAATTCTAGAGCCCTTATCAGATAATGCCAAAACGAAATCTGTCTTTTCCTTCAAAGAAACAAGCTTTTTGGAGGCAAGCCACTGAACAGCACGCACGACCTCAGCATGCTGAAGCGAAGCAGTTTTGCAAATTTCTTCAACTGTCTTAGAAACCACTACAAAAGGCAAAACCTTTCTTTCTAAAGGATGCAGTGACAATGCGACGTCCATAAACTAAGAAAAAACGAAACAGCTTAAAAAAGCTATGCTTCCTTCTGTCTATACTAAAAATATACTTGCTGAACTTAGTTCAATCAGACAACCCTTTTTCATGAGCAACACCATTTGTTTACATCACTTTGCGTCCTATTATGTAATTGTTAAAGAAACAGTGATAAAAATTATATGAAAGAACAGAAGATAAATTATTTAGTTGTTTTTGTTGTTGGCGGTTTTTGTTTCTCTGTTGATTCTGACTTTTTTTGTTTTTTGACTTTGTCTTTTAATGTTATTCCAATGCCCGCCAGCGCTTTTTTTACTTCTTCATGCGTTGCTTCCTGCTTTATCTGCACTGTTTTTTCAGTGGGTATGACGTGCATGATGTTTACTTTTCTTCTTCTTGTTTCTCCATCTATTAGAATTTTGTTATTGTCCATTCCTAGAATTATCCCTCTTTTACCTGCATCTCTCCCTGATATTTTTATGCATACTTGTCCAACTTTCATGGTATTACCCTCTGTGTGATTGTTGCCCGCATGCATTTTGTGCAGAGGTTCCCTCCGTAAGGTCTTGTTGGTCTTTTGTGTGTTTTTGCTATTTTGTGAAGTTTTTGTGCTGGAACGTTCGGCATTCCATGAAGGATTCTTCCGCACTTTCCACATTGCGCTTTACCGGGATTTCTTAGTTCATAATGCGTTATTCTTCTAGCGCCAGGAGTGGTTACTCTTATCCTTCTTAAGCTTCTACTTTTCCTTCTTCCCTCTACCATGCGCTTAATACCTAGGAAGCATTTATAAAGCTTTGCGAAGGATCATGGTTATGACTATGGAAGATATTGTTTTTCCTAGAAGTAACGAAGAAGAATTTTTACAGTTTGGAGCGCGTTTCGGCATTGATAAATTTATTTTTGTGTATAAAAACGTTCCCCAGAAAAAGTTCCCTGCAACGATGGTAAAGGAGAGCTTTTTATCTTATTTTAGCTCTCGCAATGCTTTGAAGAAAGACGCTTTAGTTTATGGATTATTTGAAACCGACATGAAGCTGAACCAAGTTGTTTGCCGACTTGCTAATGAGAATAACTGCACGTTTTTGTTTCCTTTTGCAAAAATTCTTTCTTTATCCGGTGCTGCCAGAGCTTCCTTTCTCGGAAAATGGTCATACGCTTTGCGCTTGTTTCGTAAGTATAATGTTCGCGCTCGCCCTGTAAGTTTTGCTACCACCCCGTGGGAGTTGAGGAGTGAAGAGCAGCTGATATCTGTTCTTGACTGGCTGCAGGAATAATATCTTACACTTGAATAGAATCAATCACTTGTCCTTGCTAATTCTTATCTTAAATGAGGTTATAACCTATCAACAGCTATTATGCTCTGATTGTGAACTTTAACGTAACTAATTCTTTTTAATTGACAGGAGCAATGCCCTTTGTTGCAGCCGGTTGCAAACACAACGCAAACAAAACGTAATGGCTAAGTATAAAAACAAAACAAGAAGCGTTCAAATAATGAGCCAAGCCACAAGAGCTGCGGAAAAATAAAGACATGTTTTTTGATAAGTATTAGCAACAGTTGGAAAATAACAACACATTATTTGATGAATATGAGCAGGAAAAGTATTTGCGTACCCGTATCTAATTATTCTTTCACTTCACAGGACGCATTTTACCCCAAGCATGATCAAACAATTCTTCCATTGCTTGTGCATAAAACGGAGAATTAACCCAGATACCTACATCATATGTCGGATGAACTTCTTTATCATCCAAAATCATGAAAACAACGTCCTTCCCATCAACAATACAAAAGCGGCCTTTTGCATCAGTGTGCCTTACCTCTGCTAGAGTGCTAACCTCGCGAAGAGAATCCTTTGCTTCTTTAGTTAATGGAGCGGCAATACGAATATTAACCCCTCGCTTTTTTAGCTTCTCAAAAACCGATTTCAGACCTTCAACCTTTCTCAGAAAGCCCTGACTGGTTGTCATCAGCGTAACACTTTTTGTCGCATTCTTAAGCGTGCTTTCAAGATGACTATACAAATTATGACGACCGCGCAAAGAACCACTAAGATCAGAGGGCTCAACAAGCTCTATTCCCTGAGTATGCAAAAGATTAAGCTCTCCTAAGACATCTGTTT
This sequence comes from Candidatus Woesearchaeota archaeon, assembly GCA_016203395.1. Lineage (GTDB taxonomy): Archaea > Nanobdellota > Nanobdellia > Woesearchaeales > ARS49 > JACQMV01. Next base: position 13,254 of record JACQMV010000038.1, read on the forward strand.
TTTTCAATTCTTCCAAACGCCGAAGCTTTTCATCAGAATCCTCCTTAAGATTCTTTTTAACACGTTCCAACACTTCATTAGGAGCAACAGCCAAATACTTAATTGGCTTGCCTAACTTCATTATGACAAAACCCTTTTTTTCTAATGACTCGAGAACATCATAACTTCTTGAACGAGGAACATTAGCAATATCAGACAATTCACCTGCGGTAGCAACTCCTCTAGACAATAAAGCGGCCCATATCTTCACCTCATAAAGATTCAGAGAAAAATACCGCCTCAGCTTGTTTAAAAACTCTTCTTTGACTATCATTTTGCATCCTTATTGTTTTTATAGTGGTAAACAACCACTACTATTTTAATGTTGTGGTATCGCTTCATTCTTACTGGTGACATTATACCGTAAAAACGCTGCAATGCCGCCCAAACCGTCTAACTTCTTACCGCCTTCATGTTCTGAGGATATAAACATTACCTTTCCAGAGCGTTCCACTGTTTTAAAAATAGTTTCTAACTCGTGCATGCGCCCTTCAGAACGCATCCGGTCTATAAAGTTATTTGATACTAATAACCGTTCTATCGCACCAGACGCGCCAAGAACGTCATTAAAACCATAGACGACCTTACTGTTCTTTGCAATAGAAGATAACAATTCATCAACTGCACGTAACTGCAAAGAAGCGCTAGCAGACTTCAAAGCATTAACCGTATTATCATTAGTCAATGATTCTCTGACACCTGCTTCATCAACACTAGAAACAACAGCAGTAACGACTTTTGATTTCCACTCGCCTTTAATAAGCTTTAACAACGCATCCTTCCAAAATGAAGGGCTTGCAAGAATTATATGCTCAAAATTATGACGAGAATCATACTCTCCAATAGTTTTAATAATCTCGCCAAAAAAATCATTTGATTTAACATCATAACCCTTTTTCTGCACTTCCCCCTTCAGTTTAGCAAGAACCTCAAAGCCCTGCTGCTTAATCCTAGCAAACAAACATTCTTCACGATCAAACACGACAACAAGAATATTCGCACGCTTCTGCTCACACGCTTCTTTCAAACGAGACCAATGATAAGAAAGCCAATCTTTCTTAATAATCGTCAACTGATCGCCAATATCCACAGCAAAAGAATGATGAGCGCCCTTCTGAATATCCTCAAAAGCATCAACAATAACTCCAAGAACCCTCAAAGAGCCAGCAGAAAACTCTGCCTTCTCAACACGAACGGTAAGAAAAACAGTTTTCCTAATACCCTCCTGGTCAGCACTCTTCTTAATCTTCCTAACCGTTTTTCCACTAACAATATCATCCTTATCAATAATAGAATAAAGATACCACAAATCATCTAAGTTCTCAACCAACAAACGCACTTCATCATTTTGCTTATGAATTATCCGCATAAACCACAAAACAACATTCGCTTATAAAAGATTATTGTAGAGCCGTCCTTAGCAATAACACATTAATACCATTGATATCCCGGACTCAAATAATCATAATACCCTCTACTGTAAGAACTATAGCCATAAGGCGCATAATCATAGTAGTCATAACGATCATACCCTCTGTCATAAACCGGACGATAATTATCTCTGTAATACCTGTCATCATAATACCTAGAATAACGATCATAAGATCTGTCATACCTATAATCCGGGGAGTATGGATGATAATACGCATAATAAGGAATACCGCTAAAAGAATAATCCAAATGATAGCTATAATCCACAGAACCATTCAGTTGTGGAAGATAAGCATCAACATAGTAACTTCCAGAGCCACACGTCGGATCAAAAATTGGCTCATCATACCAGCCACAAAAGCCAGAACTTCTACTACGACCATACCCATAAGCAGATACTGAAGATGCAAGTGCTAAAACCAGCAAAAACCAAACAAAATGCGCTCTCATACCCCTCATAAATAATAAAAACACACATAATTTATAAATCTTAGCGAAGATTACGACGCAAATTCTCAAACACAAAAGTGCCACAACATTTAAATACATTTAAGCATGCCTAAACAAAATGCGCAAAGCACAAGCAAGTGCAGCCGGCTCACTAATAGGGATAATACTCCTAATCTTCATCTTTTACATTGTTTTTCTACCACAAGAAGAAAGACAAAGAATACTTGCAGAACCACCAGAAAGCGTGCTTGACGAAAGACAGCAAACAGCATACCAACCAGCCACACTCTTCAGAGAAGGCATAGGACGGTTGGAATTCACTCCAACAACAGGCAATAAAATACTTCTGCCAAATGCGTTTTTAGAAGAAACAAAAGAAGCACGACTACTGGCGACGACAGGCGCGTTCAATATCAAAAAATTCATAACCAGAAAAACAAAAACAATAGAATTTTCTGCAAGCACAAAAACTGCCATATTAACATTCCAAGTGCTAAAAGCCAAAGCCATACTCAAAATAGAACTCAACGGAAAAACAATACTAGAAGACAGAGTAACAACGCCGCAACCAATACAACTAACTGACCTCAAAGAATACAACAAACTGACATTTTCAGTAACAGGAGGAATTTTTGAAAGCAAAAACTAAGAAATAATAGACGTAAAAATAATAGAACAAATCCCAATTAAAGAAAAACAAACACTGAAACACACCTTCTCCATAACAGAAAACGAATACACCAGCTTAAAACAGGCAGTGTACACATTCTTCCCAGCATGCGTACAAACAGATGTTGGAACACTAACAATAACACTAAACGGAAGACAACTCACGCAAACAACCCCGGGATGTGATAACCTCAACGTGCACGAAATAGACAAAACAGAACTAAAGCATGGCAAAAACACACTAGAAGTTTATCTGGACAAAGGAAGAGTGCAGATGGAAAACGGAATACTTGAGTTATCCTACACGCCGGCAGAAGGATATCTGAAATACTTCTCACTGCCAGCAGCACTTGAAGAAGACGCAAGAACGGCCAGAATAAGAGTAATAATGAAAATCACATTTATAGACGATGGACAAATCAAAAAAGCAACAACAAACATAAATGGAGTGTTAGATGCAATAGACCAAAAAAATCCGGTATTTGAAAGAGACATAAGCAGAATCATTAGAGCAGGCAACAACTACCTTAGAATAACTCCAAGAAACACACTAGAAATACTTGAACTAGAAGTAAGAGTTGCGTAGAATGGCAAGCCCGACACCTGCACCACCAAGTAGCCAGAGAATGCTATTACTTTACATCATCATCCTCGGCTTTGACTTTCTAATAGGAAGATACCAAGGAAATTTTACCCCACTAATCTGGCTAATGTCTGCTTTTGCCTACGCAATAATAGGATTTACAGAATGGAAAAGAACAAATGACCTCAAAAGCGCAACAATAATTGCAGCAATCGGCTACCTATGGCCATTAATCGCGCTATTCACGCGATTCGCACCAAACAACATAGAGCTAAGCATGATAATAGGATTCTTCCTGTACCCAGCACATCCTTACATACTAATAAACATTCAAGACAAACCATGGCTGTCACTAATATGGTTCACATTCCTACTTACGCTAACTTATTCATGGTATATGCCGCAAGTGCAACAAATCGCAGAAATGAGAGGAATAAAAGTAAACGTCCCAAGCATAATGGACGTCATAAAATTCTACTACCAAAGAATCATTGAGTTTGTTCAATACATATGGAAAATAATGAAAGTAATGTATGATGCGCAAATGAGAAACTATTACATTGCCATAGGCGACGAAAGAGGATTTGTCCAAGGAGAAGAAGAACAAGCAAAGCAAGAACTAGGAGTGAGCATATCAGAAATGAAATTACTCACGCAACCAAGAACAGGAGAAATAGCAATAGCCACAGCAACAATAACTGCAAGCACAATAGACCTGCCACTAAGAACAATAATAACCTGTTACGCTCTTAGAGATGAAGGCGCAATAGAACTAAGCAACCAAGAAATAATCGCAGAACAAGGAACAGAAGAAGAAACAATAGAATGCACTATCCCTGAGGTAACTACCGACATAAAAGGAATACAAGTAAATGCAAGCTATGAATTCACAACACACGTAGAACTAGTCAATGATTTCGTAGAAAAAACCTTTGGCAAACAACTGGAAAAAGGAAGAACCCTGTCCCAATTAGGAATAACCAACACTAACCCAACGGCACAATTCACACTAGGACCAGTAGGAATAGGCATAAGAACAAAAACACAACAACCTATCATGATAGACACTGCACAACCAGAAATAAGAATGCCGATGGACATAACCATAGAAAACAAAGGAGCAGGACTTTTCAAAGGAACAGTATCAAGCTTAAACAATATTTACTTAATACTATCAAAACCGTTTGAACTAACAAGATTCCACACCATACTAGATATTAATCAAGCATCAGGAATAAGAAAAATAAGCTGCGCGGAACTAAGCAATAACGAAGGAAAAAACGTTTGCGAAGACAACACTGCAAATGCTTACGATGCAACAAGAGAAACGCTAACAAAATATGCAGGAGATTATGAAAAAGGATTTTTCACCATGAGCGCACAACTTACAGCACCAACTGACACGGTATTAAAACAAGGACCAGTAACACCACACAAGTTTGAAGCATTCGTAAAATACTCATACACGACATCTGCAACCACAACAATAAACATAAGAACATGAAAAAACTAATACTACTTGCCATACTACTACTAACTGCCTGCGCTACAGATACCGGAGTGATAACGCAAGACGTAAGAACCGGAACACAAGGAATACAATCAAAATTTGCAATATACCCAACAACTGTAAGCCCTGGAGAACGAATCGCATACACGATAGAAATACGCAATGAAGGAGCAAGTGACGGAGAAGGAACTTACACATTCACAATAGACGAGTCTGCGGTTAGTTTATTACCTCAAACAACCAACAAAATAACATTAAAAGGAAAAGATATCTTCAACCAAATAGGGCAAAAAGAATACCTAACATTCAAAGCCAAAACAAAAGAACTACCACCAAGAAAACAATCAGCACAAGCACAAGCGCGATTCAGCACGTGCTACGACTATACAACACAAGCAACAGCAGATGTGTGCATAGACACAAGACCAGACCAATACCCGAAAGCATGCATACCACAAGTAAATACGTTCTTAGCAGGACAAGGAGCACCAGTAGCAGTGCAAACAATAGAGACCCGGCTAATACCCATGGACAAAGAACATTACTTTGAACCACAATTTGTAATAACTGCAACAAATGCAGGCACAGGAATAGTGCTGGCAAAAGGAACAAGAAATCCTTGCACAGGACAACCAACAAAAAGAGAAGATTATGGAATAATAGGAATAAGCGCAGAAATGGCAGGTCAACAACTAATATGCACGCCCCTAAAAATAGAAACAGGAAAAGCCACATGCCGGCTCATAAAAGGAATAAAAGAACAAGCAACCTATCAATCAAGCATAACTGTAAAACTAGAATACGGGTATTTTGAAAGCATAATTCAACAACTAACAATAGAAAAATGAATACCATTTGTCGCACCCCCTAGAAATAACTTTATTTGATAAAACATTCATTCCTCAGCCCTTGCTAATTTTTATCTTAAATGAGGGTATAACTTATCAGCAGCCCTTGCTAAAAATACGCTACACAAATGATATATTTGCCCTACATTCCTTGTGCTCTGACTGGGAACTTTAATCTAATCAACTGTTTATTTGCCTTGAGCAATACATCAGTTCGTGCATTGTTGCGCTAGTGTTGCAAACAAAAGGTTAATGGCTAGGTATGACTCCAAGAAAAGATACGTTCAAATCATGAATCAAGCCACAAGGGCTGCAGAACCGTAGTATCATCTTACACTCTTATTTTTTCGAGAGAGGTGTAGAAAAATAACAATACCTTCTTTGATAAGTATTAGCAGGCGGGGGGGAAGATAGCGAAGCAGTCTGTGATACGTATTGTTCTTGAAGTGATACAACGCACTTACAATCTGCAAAAATACCAAAAAGTATTTATAAGAGCATTGGGAAAACACAGATATGAAGCGAATACTAATACTTGCTTTACTGTTTGTTATTGCATGCCAGCAAGGAAACCAACAAGGACAAGTGGCAGAAGCATTCAGAACAGGAAGCGAAGGAGTGCGAACAAATTTCGTAGCAACAGCCCCGCCTGACAAAATATTTGATACAGAAAGCTTTTTCGCAGCAATAGACGTAGAAAATCTAGGAGCATTCAACATAGGTGCACCAGGAGACAGAGTATACCTTAGCGGGTTTGATCCAAGAATAATAACAGGAATACCTGCAGGAGGAATACAAATCCCCTTGCTGGAAGGAAAAAACCAGTTCAACCCAAGAGGAAGCCAAACACAATTAACCTTCACAGGAGGAATAACAAGAATAACAGGGGATTTTGTGCCACAACCAATACAAGCAACAACATGCTACAAATATCAAACACAAGCAACCACAACAACCTGCATTGATCCAGACCCAAGAAGCACAGGCGTAAGACCAAAAGTATGCACGCCAACAAACGTTGCACTAGGAACACAAGCAGCACCAGTAGCAGTAAGCACAATAGAAGTGCAGCCACAACCGGGCAAAACAACATTCAGAATAATAGTAAACAATGCAGGAAACGGAGAAGCATTCAGAAACACACCACAAACAATGAGCAAATGCGACCCACAACAAAAACTCGCTTTTGACGAGATTGGCTATGTAGAAGTCACAGACGTAAAGGTAGGAGGAACAAGCATAAAACCAAGCTGCAGACCACTAGACAGACAACATATTCGTTTGGATAGCACATCAAAAACAGGACAGTTCGTATGCGACTTCACAACAGGACCCGGAACAGCACCATTTGTAAGCCCGATAACAGTAACACTAACCTACGGCTACAGAAACACAATACAAAAACAAGTAACCATAGTCAAAACAGATGTGAATTAACTATTTACTCAGAGAACTACGTTATTGCGATACAGTTGCAAGCATAAGAAAAAGGAAAGGTTAATATTCTAAGAAGAAATAACAGCTACTAATGATTGATGAACTGGGTAAGGAAATCATAAGAAGAACCATAATAACAACAGGAGCCATAGCAGTATCATTTGCAGCGCTTTATGCCTACACTGAAACGCGAGTTTACCAACTGGACACGGAAGTAGAATCTTTAAGAGGAGAAGGATACGAGTTCGGAGCAACCAACGCAATAATTTTACACAACTTCCTAGAATCACAAAGACAAGACTTAGACAAATTAAATAAAAACCATTCTGACTGGCTAGACCAATTAAATAAAGACCGTTCTGACTGGCTAGAACAACAAAAGCAGGAATATAAACGAATAAAAGAAAAAACAGAACTAGACATCAAAAACCTTCAAGAACGATTAGAACAGGAAAAAGACAGATTAAGAATAAACACCCCCGCGAAAAGCTTATAAACAAAGCCAGCCAGACCATACTTATGAGACGCGCATTAATACTCCTTCTGCTAATTTTCTTAGCCGCATGCGCAACAAAAAAAACAATAGAACTAGAACCATTTATAGGTGGAAATGACGGACTAAAAGCTAGCTTTGCAGACTTCAGAAAAAACGTGTTTGACGGAGGAAAAGATCCGTTTGACATCATAGTAAGACTAGACAATCTCGGAGAAAGCCAAATAAAAAAGGAAGACGTTGAAATAAGAATAGATGGCATAAATCCGCTGGCATTTGGGAAAAGCGAAGAACAACTCACAAAAAACAGCCCAGAAGACATACGCGCAGTAGAAAGAGCAAAAGAAGCAATACTTACATCCCCACCAATATTCACAGAATTCAACGGACTAAACCATTTAACAGCAATAACTGGAAGCAAACTAAGCTACCCAATAATCGCAAGAATATGTTATTCCTACAAAACAAAATCACAAAGCAAGTTCTGCATACGAAGAAACATACTAAATCCAGAAGAAGGACCATGCAAAATAGAAGAAACCAAACAAACATACAACTCAGGAGCACCTGTCCACGTAGAAAATGTAAAAGAAACAGCAAGAGGCACAGACAAAATAGGAATAAGCTTTGACATAAAACACGTAGGAAAAGGCACACCATACGACCGAGCAAGCAAATGCCCTGACAGCGAAAAACCACGCAACAAAGTATTTGTAAAAATAGACACAAACATGCCCGGACTAAGCTGCACAGGAATGACAACAACAAGTGCAGGAACCGCAGAAGGCACAGTGCAGTTATTTGACGGAATAAAAACAATGACGTGCACACAAACAGTAAGCAAAGGAGACTTTGAACAACCACTCAATATTTTATTAGAATACGAGTATGAAGACAGAACTCAAACAGAACTCATTGTGAAGCACGTAGGAGACCAAACTGCGCAAGAAGCGCCTCAAGCTGAATAAATTCATCACTACCCTCAACTAACCTAAACTCAAATTCTGCACACTTATCAACCAGCGCAAGCTTTTCCTTAATAACAATATCCAGATTCCAAATCTCCTTCTGAACAAGCTTAACAACATCCAACCCTGAATTACCATCAAGCAAAATAGAAAGCAACAACTTCCTCGCACGCACAAAATCTCCTTTTAACGCAAGAGAAACCATCTCACCAAGATCCTTAGGCCTTGCCAGTCCTGCCATAGCAGAAACTGCTTCCTGCGTAACCTTTTTAGAACCAACACCAATTGCCTGCAACAAATTCACAACACGCCTACAATCTCCCTCACAAGCAGCCAAAAGCGCATTTTTGGCATTATCATCAACATCTAATCCCTCACTAGCTGCAATCCTATCAATAAGCGCTAATACCCAGTCATTACCTAAAGGCCTGAACCAGTAAACAACACACCTACTCTGAATGGGCTCAATAATCCTTGAAGGATAATTACACGAAAGAACAAACCTACAAGAATTAGTAAAATTCTCCATAGTGCGACGCAATGCCTGCTGCGCTTCAGGAGTAAGCGCATCACACTCATCCAAAAAAATAATCTTGAAAGGAACATTAAACGCTTTAGTACGAGCAAAATCCTTAACTTTAGAACGAACCACATCAATGCCACGCTCATCAGACGCATTAAGCTCTAAGAAACTGCTTTTCCACCCAGAACCAAACAATGACTTTGCAACAATCAACGCAAGAGTGCTCTTTCCAACACCAGGAGGACCAGCAAACAACAAATGAGGAAGATTACCCTTAGCAACCAATGACTTTACACTATCAACAATGCTTTTTTGACCAAGAAAGTCATCAAAAGAAGAAGGACGATACTTCTCAGACCACACAAAAAAGTCAGACATGCAACAACATATGTTTTACGATATAAAAAGGTTAGCTTGCCTTTTGCTAAAAAGAATAAGAGCGTACGATAATACTACCTTTCTGCAACTACTAATACTTATCAAAGAAGATGTTTTTATTTCCTCCACAACCATTAATAATCATTTACGAATAGGTCATTGTTGTTTGCCCATGCCAACAAAAACAGCTAATTGCATCAACCCCGCAATCAGAGCACAATGGCTGCTGATAAATTATGACTTCATTTAAGATAAGAATTAGTAAAAGTTACAGAGCAATAAGTGCATTCTTCAAGCGTGTTCTAACAAGGGCAAATACCCCACTTGTTCAGAGAACTTTTTGCATGCTTAAATAACGTCTTCTTCACTAATAACCAGGAAGTCGCCCATTGCAATAACTGCACTGAAAGGAACCAAAAGACGACCTTCTTTGTCCTTTTCAAGCTCAAGCTTTTCAGTATACGGCGTAACATTTTTCATAACAATATGAATAAGTTCGCCACTCTTAGTCTCAAAAATAATATCACCTACCTCACCAAACTTTTTACCACTCTTAGAAACCACTGTTTTGCCAATCAACGCCTTAGAAAATCTTCTTTCTTCATCAACCATATGCACACCATAATACTGGATATATTTAAAGATTTCGAAAAACCAACACAATGTATTGACTCTGGAGTGGAAAAACAAGCACACTATACCATGTTATGCCTTTGCCGGAGCATACTTTAAAAACGCTCTTAAATGGTTTTCAGGCGCTGCCATAGTTAGACAGATCACAGAAAGGTATAAAAACAAACAAACCAAGATAAGCGCATGAATACAGAAAAACGGCTTCAGCTAATAAAAGAAGTAGGAGAAGAAATACTCACAGAAGAGGAACTTAAAACCCTACTTGAAGAAAAACAAAACCCTGTCGCCTATGACGGATTTGAGCCATCAGGGAAGATACATTTACCACAAGGCATACTAAGAGCAATAAACATAAACAAGATGACACGGGCAGGATGCAAATTCATACTATGGGAAGCAGACTGGCACGCATGGATAAATGGAAAATTAGGCGGAGACATGGACAAAATAAGAACAACAGCCAAATACTTTGAAGAAGTATGGAAAGCATGCGAAATGGACATGGACAATGTAAAATTCGTAAGCGCACAAGAAGTAATCAATGATTCAGAATACTGGAGAAGGGTTGTGCAAGTAGCTAAAACCACTACAGTGCAAAGAATGCAAAGATGCAGCCAAATAATGGGAAGAAAAGAAGCAGAAATGCAATATACTGCACAATTATTCTATCCAGCAATGCAGGCAGCAGATATAGCCCATTTAAAAATAGATATATGCCAGCTTGGAATTGACCAAAGAAAAGTAAACATACTTGCAAGAGAAACATTCCCAAAACTCGGATGGAGAAAACCAGTAGCCGTCCACCACAGAATGATAGCAGGACTACAGCCACCACCCACACAAACAGAAGAAAGCATAGAACGAACAATAGAACTGAAAATGAGCAAAAGCAAACCAGAAAACACAATATTCATGACAGACTCCACTGAAGAAGCAGAGCAAAAAATAATGAAAGCATACTGCCCGCCACAAGAGCACGAAAACCCAATACTAGAATACCTGAAATACATAATATTTGAAAAAATAAAAGAAATTACAATAGAACGACCAACAAAATATGGAGGAGACACGACCTTCACTAGCTACATAATGCTAAAAGACGCGTACTTAACAGGAAAAATACACCCTCTTGACCTAAAGAAGGCAGTAGCAAAAGAAATAAACAAACTACTAGACCCTGTACGAAAACACTTCTCAAAAGGAAAACCCGCAGAACTACTAAAGCAAATACAAGGATACCAAATTACACGATGAAAATACAAGAAATACAAACATATTTAAGAAAAAAAAGAATAGCCGCTTTAGTGCTCATACACAAAGAAAACAAGCCAGAACCGCTAGTGTTTTATTTCACACAAATCAAAACAGAAAACAGTTGTTTGGTAATAACGCCAAATGACTACACTGTGTACCTGTTCGGTTTTGAACACGACAAACACCAGCACCTGCCATTCGTCAGAAAAACAAAGAACCTGTGGAAAGAATTAAGAAAAATAAAAGGAAAAATAGGAATAAATGAAAAAGTATTCAGTGTTTATGAGCAGCAACAACTAAAAAAAGAGACAATCGCAGTCAATCACGTTTTACAAAAACTAAGAGAACAAAAAACAAAAGAAGAA
>JACQMV010000039.1 GCA_016203395.1 Candidatus Woesearchaeota archaeon
CTACGAGCCAACAACCTCCCATTCCAGACGAAGAGTATGCATTCACCACAACAAACAACAACATCCCCCTGCCACTAGCAACAAAATCAACTTAACCACTTATTCAGAATCGAATCTACTGGCTCGTGCGGATGTTTTATATACTAGTTCTGTTCTTGCGTCTTTATGGCAAGGAATGAGAATCTTTTCTTGTTGATTGTCGCTGTTGTTGGTGTTGCAGCTGTTTTCAGCGTTTATGATAGCGGCATTACTGGAATGGTTTCTTTTGAGGAACGATTATCTCAGGTTGAGCAGTCAATTGCTTCTTTGTCTCAGGAATTAAGCGCAGGTGAAAGCAAGGTTATTGAGCTTCAGAGTAAGCTTGAAAGCGCTAAAGCCCAGGAGAGTTCTCTTGCTTCGGGTGTTAGTAATAAAAAACAAGAGGTTGTTACAGTAAAGGAAAGTGCATTGGCATTAAGAGCGAAAGCTATTGGCATGATAGAGCAGTTGAAAGTAATTGATGATGAGAATGTTTTTATTGATTTGTTGTTGCAAACTAAGGAAGTTATTAAGGAATTTCGTCTTTCTCGGGATGAGTTTAATGTTAAAAAACAGGAATATTTGACTCTTAAATTAGATTTTGAGGCTATTCAGGCAAATATTATTTCAGCCCAAGCTGAGCTTGATGCTGTTTCTCAAATCATCGCTCCTTTGAGTGAAAAGATGGCTCAATTGAAAGCGCAAAAGTTATCGCTTGAGCAGGCGATTATGCTTGAAAATGATGTCAGTGGTGATGATATCAGTGGTGATGCTGGCAGTGGTGATGGCACAGTCATAGATAAGACAGAATGTAACACTGATAAAGATTGCGTCACTGTCCCGCTGAAGTGTGTTGCTTCAATAGACTTTTATTGTGAACCTCGCTGTGAAAATAATAAGTGTACTGTAAAGACAGGTTTAATTCCTGATTCTGATAGTGATGGTGTCCGTGATAATAGAGATAAGTGTCCTGATACTCTTGCTGGAACAAAGGTTGATTTGGTTGGTTGCGTATCTTCTAATTGTGTTTGTCCTAAAACTCCTTGTGTTGTTGGAAAGCATTGTCCTAATTATCAATGCGTGAATAATGAGTGTGTTGACGTTAGTCAGCAACCTTCTCCGTCCTGCAAGGAAAAGTGTGATGGTTCGGTAGTTTATCTTTCTTGTGATGATGGCGCTGTTTCAAAGGGTTATGTTAAAGGCAAGTGCGGTGTTGATAAGGAGATTGCGCTTTTACAGGCACAGCTTGATTCTATAACGCAGGGTATTGCAAATGGCAATAAAAAGATGAGTGGTTTGCAAAAGCAGCTTAATGAGTATAACAAAGATTATGGTGTGCTTAAACAGAGTATTGGTGTTGTTGATAAGGATGTATCTTCTTTTACAGCGCGGATTGGTTTGTCTAAAAAAAGGATGGCTGATTTGGAAAAAGGTGGTTTGTTGAATAATGAAAAAGCAGAATTCATAAAGCTGGAGAAACAAATAAAATCTGATGGTGTTGTTTTAAGTGCTTTAAATAATCAGCGTAAAGAGTTGAATTCACAATTAACCGCAGTTGGTGTAAAGCGCGAAAAAACAAGTTCGGAGATTAGTAAGCTCAAAACAGGTATTGCCGAGCTTAATTCGCAATATGCTCAGATAAATAAGAAACTGCTGAATATTCTTAATAATCTCAAAGAGAAGTTGTAGTAATTTGCAATTAAAGTATGTGCGAATATTTTATATACTAGTTCTGTCCTTCGGTCTTTATGGCGAAGAATGAGTATGTTTCTTTGTTAATTGTTGCTGTTGTTGGCGTGATTGCTGTTTTTAGCGTGTTGCAAGGTTCTTTTACTGGGTATAATGTTGATGAATCAGTTGTGGATGATAGTGCTGAAGAAGCATTTGTTGAAGATTCGCCTGCTGATTCTGAGAAGGTGTCTGTTATGGAGACTTCTCCTCCTGCTCTAGTTGCAAAGCCATTAAGTTTTGAAGAGCGTTTGCAGATTGTTGAATCAAAGATATCTGCTGCTTCTCAGGGTCTTGTAGACACTGAAACTAGCTTATCAACGATTAGTGGTTCATTGGCTCAGTTGAGTGCTCAAGAGCAGGATCTTACTGTGAAAGTTTCTTCTAAAAAGAGTGAAGCATTAGCTGCTAAGGATGCTGCAATGCAGTTGCGTTCGCAAGCTGTCGCATTGATTGATCAGCTAAAAGTAACTGAAGATGCTGATGAGTTTGCTTCTTTGTTGGAACAGGCAAAGCAGGCAGTTGCTGAGTTCAAGCAGGCAAGAAAGTCATTCTATACTTCTAAAGATGAGTATGCTGCATTAAAAGACGAGTATAACTTTGTTAAGTCGGATATTGATTCTGCTGTTGTTAAGGAACAGGAATTGCAGTCAAGCATTGCTGTTACAAAGGCAGATTTGGAAAAGCTTTCCAAGCAAAAGAATGCTTTGCAGGAAGTGCTTGGCTTACAAAGTGAGCTTGGTGAAGAATTAACTGAATAAGTCTAATAAGTGTCTAACAGGGTTACTTCTGTTAGGAGTTTGGTAATAATTTAAAGTTGAGCAGTTTATTCTCCAGCCACTGCTGATACTTATCAAATATGTTTTGTTATTTCCCAGCAGCCCTCTCAAAAAAAATAAGAGCGTGAGATGATAATGCCTTTCCGCAGCCATCGTGGCTTGATGGGTAGTTTGAAGGTATTTTGTTTTGTTGTCACACCAAGCCCTTACCTTTTGTTTGCGTTGTGCTTGCAACAGATTGCAACAAATGGTATTGCTCATGGCAAATAAACAGTTAATCACGTTGGAGTTCACAGTCAGAGCATTGAGCTGCATGGCAAATACGAAATCAGTTAAGCCACTCTAGCAGGGGCGGTTCTAATTATTGTTTTAGATATCTATAACACATACAATAAATTTATATAGTTGTTATTGAAACTATACTTTATGGCTAAACATTCATCTTGGGCTATTTTTTTGATTGTTTTGATTGTTGCTATTCTTGCTTTTGTTTTGGAGCGCAAAGCAGAGCAGAATGTTGCTCCGGGTGTTTCTATGATGGGACCTATCAGTGTTGCTGAACCGGTGAGGATTAGAACAAGCTTTTCCACAAGGTATTGTAATGATTCGTCTGATTGTGTTCAGCCGAAGTGTGGCCAGTCCTTTGCAAGTCGTTGTCCTAGATACGGTTGTGTTCAGGGTGTGTGCAGAATTATGGGCTCTCGTTAGTTTTGCAGTATTGTAGTTACCGTTGAGTGAAATGTTAATTATTTATACTGGCGCTGTGGCTTGTGTTTTGTGGCAAAGAAAGACGGGCTTTCATTGTTGATTGTTTCTGTTATTGGTGTTATTGCTGTTTTTAGCGTGTTACAGAGTTCGCTTACAGGGCGCGCAATTGATTCTGTTTCTTGCGAGAAAGAGCTTGCTTCTCTTCAGTCACAACTTGATTTTTATTTTAAAGAGAGGAACGTTATTGGTGGACGAATTGAGGGGTTAAAGCAGCAAAACCTTGCATATAATAGGGAGTTATCTTCATTGTTGAAAATAAAACAGCCATCAAAGAAAGAGCTCGGTATGATTGCTCAACTGAAACAGAAGATTTCTGATAACAACAAAATGATAAAGCAGCTTGGAGAACAAGCAAATGCTGTTTCAAGAAAGATTGTTGCTGTTGAACAGAAGGTTGCAGGCCTTAAGAAGGAATGTAATGTTGTGCCAGTTGAGCCAAAGTGTGATGTAACAAGTGAGATTAATCGTGGGGAGAAACAGACATTTTCTGTTGGTGGTGTTGAGTATGAAGTGCTGTTTGCAGACATTTTAAAGAGTAATCCTTCTGTTTTCAGGTTTATTCTTAATGGTGAACAGATTGATTTACGGCAATACGAGGGCAAGACATTACATAATGGCATGCAATTCTGGCTTGGTGATGTTGGTAATTATGATGATGGCCGAGTTGATGCAGGCATTTGTTTTGTGGCTGGAGAGCAAAAGCCTATTGTTATAAAGTCTTTTGGTTTGGGTACGCAGGAGGTTGTTGTTGGTGAGCAGGTGTATTTCAAGCTTGTTGTTGCGAATAATGTAAGACAACCGCTCGGTTCTTTTGTTACTAAGGTAGCACGTTGTACTAAGACTAATCCGTTGGATGACTGTGGTCCTGTTTTGGATAAGCAAGAGCATAAGGGTTTGAAACCTGAAGAGGATCGGCTTATTTATGGTAATTTTACTCTTGATGCTGCAGGCAAGGACTTTATAGCAATTAGTGTTCATAGTGCAGAAAAATTGATTGCAACTGCAAGTGCGCCAATAACTGTTTTGCAGCAGTCTGGTGAAGAAAGAATTCGTTTCCGTAGTGCTTCCTGGACTTGTCAGGATGGTGTTTCTGTTGAGGCAAAGAGTCCGAAAGGATTGACTTCAACTTCAGTGGAAGAAAAGTTTATGGAAAAGGAATTAGCACAAGGCCGTCTTGACTTGAATAATTGGGTTTATGTTTCTACTCAGTTCTGCCGTGGTCGCTGTATATCTACGTCTGATGGCAACAAGTGTGGTATTGCAAAGTTTTCTGTTTATGATGAAGTGAAGGATGACAATAAAAACGTTGAGAGGGTTGCGTGTGAGATTGACTACAAAACCAAATTTGATAAAGATGTTAAGTGTACTGTGGTTTATAGAAATACAAATAAGGAAACTGCTGAATGTATTATCAAAGCAGACGATGACCCATACAATATTTGCTATCCTGAGCCGGCAATATATATTGAAAAGCCAACTCCTGATATTGGTTTTAGTCCTGTTCCTGGCTTGTTTGGGATGTTTGAAAATATTGGCTGTGGTAGCATAGGAAGTGTGTACAATACTGATTTCTTTTTTGTTAACTGCAAAAATCCAATAATTCCTTCAGAGCCAAAGTGTGATGTAAAAGCAGATATGAAACTACGGGAGTCAAACTCGTTTGTTGTTAATGGTGTTGAGTATAATGTTGTTTTTGATGGAGTGCGAATATTGTTGAGGCCTGAAGAGGCGTACTTTATTGTTAATGGCGAAAAGCTTGCTTTACACCAGTACGAGGGTAAGACGCTGCCTAATTCCGGTAATTCGCTTTATCTTAATGATTTAAGTGAGATTCGTGGGAAGGGAACTGTTGCATCAATTTGTTTTGTTTCTGGTGGCGAATCTCAGTCTACGTGCACTGATTCTGATGGTGGAAGGAATATTTTTGTTGGTGGCACTACAAAAGGCAAAAAGTGGGGTGGAGAGGGAGAGGGTGTTCACATTGATTATTGTATTAAGGAAGGTGTAAAGAAAGGTCGTTTGGCAGAGGGTTATTGTAAAGATGGTATGATTTTTACTGAATCGTTCGGTCCTGAGGATGGTTGCTCAATTTGCACTTATGAGAAGGGCAGTGATGCTGCTGTTTGTGTGAATTGATAAATTCGCTCTAATTATTGCAAAACTTCGCTGCTTGTACCGGGGATAGTTACGAGTTTTCTTTATTTGTTATACTTGTGCATTTTTTTTGTTCAGCAGCTACGTCTTTGTTTGGCAGTTTAACCGGTGTTTGTTTTTCGGCAATAACTGAAACAGAGCTTCTGGGAGGCAGGAGTAATGATAAAACGGAAAGTAGGGCTGATTTGCTGAAATTGCTTGCACTGTTTCAGAAGATTCCTGTGGATAATCCTTTGGCGGTTCTTGCAGGTGATATCGTGCGAAAGTACGATTTGGAAGTGCCTGATGCAATCATTGCGGCAACGGCAATTTCTAATAATCTTGTTTTGATAACGAGAAATAGCAAGCGCTTTCGTGCGGTTTCCAATTTAAAAATTCGTTCTCCTTATTACGTTATATTTCTATTCCTTCTTTTATTGCTTGGCTGACGATGCTGATTCTGTTGCTTAGTCTTTTGAATTCATCTGGTGAATAGCATAGAAAGTCCACTGGTAGCCCTATTTTTTGTCTTAAATGCCAGTCTTCGTAAAGAGATGATGCCGCTTTTAGTCCTTCTCTGCCTTTGAATTTTTTGCTTACTATAATTAAGTCAACATCGCTGTGTTTTTTTGCAGTGCCAGTTGCTCTTGAACCAAATAGTATGATTCTTTTGACTGTGTATTTGTTGATTATGCTTTTTTTGAATTGGTTGAGTTTTTTTGTCAGTTCATTTGTTGTTTTGACCATTCGTTTACCTCTTTGCTTAATTTTAGAATCTGGCGAGTGTCATTTGAGTTGAATTTTTTCGTGTCAGGATATCTTGTGCTGAAATAGGAGGGATTTATTGTTTTGCAGGCGTCGATTATTTTTTTCGGAGCGTGTAATGAAGTAGCAAGTAATACTAAATCGTGTGTATGGTCGAACTTTCCGAGTTTTTCAATCTGTACTGCTTTTAGTGTTTTTTCTGCGGCTTGTTGCGCAAAAAATGCGGTTTCGTTTTGTTTGTTGCCTAGTAGTAGGTAGTCTGCTGTTTCAAGGTCTTTTTTTGCCTGTTCCAGCCATTCTTTTGCTTCATCCTTCATAACTTTGAAATGCTTAGGTTGGCTTTAAATGTTTCTGTTGCTCATTGCGGCAACGGCAATTTCTAATAATCTTGTTTTGATAACGAGAAATAGCAAGCGCTTTCGTGTGGTTTCCAATTTAAAAATTCGTTCTCCTTATTAATCCACCGTGAACAGTTCATTATCTCTTTGTACGTTGAGTATTCCGAGGCGTGCTCCGCAGTCAAGCCATCCGTGCGCGTAGTTTATTGCGGCAAATGCGTTTGCAGTTTCTCCTTTTTTTTTGAACCATTGTGCGTCTGAAAGGTATCTTTCTGTCATGTCAAGGATTATGGCTGATTCTTTGGTTTTTTTTGTATGTATTCTTGCTTTTTCAAGCGCGGTTTTCGTTATCAGAAGGTATTTATCTAGTTTTTCTGGCGTGATATCATTCATGTTTTATGCTTATTGGTAGAACTTCTTTTTCGTATTCTTTCATTGCGATTTTTATTGGATTGAAGCCGATTGCTTCGAGTTCTTCTTTTGTTATTTTTATTAGGAATGGTGCGCCTGATGCTATTTGTAATGCTCTGCTTCCTATTATTCTTGCTATTTCGTATTTTGTGTGTTTCATTTTAGGTGTTTTCTGAGCTGTGGTGCTTTTTCTTGTGCTATTGTTATCATTTGTTCTATTATTTCTGTTGTTAAGGGTTCAGTTCCTCCTTTTTGTAGTGCGCATATTGTGTTTTCTCTTGTGAGCGCGATTGTTAATCTCGCGTCTGCTTCTTTTTCTTCTTCAGGCAGTGGGTCAACTATGAGGTAAGGGCCTATCTTGTATACGGTTACTGTTATAGGGTCTCTTGTGATTGGTAGTTTTTCTTTTGTTTTCTCGTCGTAGTTTACTGTCGTTTCTTCTAGTTTTGGCATTGTCGTGCTTTGTAGTGCTGCTATTGCTCCTAGTGTTGCAGCATCAAACAGTCCGCCTGCTGCATTTATTGTGCATATGTCTATCATTACGCTCCATACCTTTTCTTTTTCTTTTACGCATAGTTTTTTTGTGTTTATTGCTTTTGATTCTCTTATTCCTCTGTCAACTACTCTTGCCAGTTCTACTGCGTTGTCGCCCGGTGGTCCTACTTCAAATTCAGAGTTTGACATCGGTAGGAGTTCTACATTTACCATGAGATTTCCTTGGTTTGGAGTGTCAGGGTATGGTGTTTCTATTCCTAGTTTTACTCCTGCTATTAGTTCTGTTTCGCCTATTGTTATTTTTGCGCTTCCTTCTGCGCTTTTGCTTATGTTTGTTTCTATTTTGATTGGTCTGTATTCTGTGAGTTTTCTTCCGTCGTATCTTATTCCTTTTTCAAGTACTTTGAGCAGGTGTTCTTTTGTCATTTGAACCTCGCTTTTAGTGCTTCTTGTTGTACTTTGTATATTTTTGCTGCGGATTTTTTTGCCAGCTCAAGTGCTTGTGTCAGCTCGTCTTTTGTGAGTTCTCCGTCTAATTGTAATAGTGTTATTTCTCCTGTGGAGGGAATTATTGCTACAGGTATGTCTGTGCTGCCTCCTTCTTCTTCGTATGCTTCTTCGTTGTATGTAAGGTCTGATATGATTGTTCCTCCTACTTTGCCTACTGCTAGTGCTGATACTAGGTCTTTCATTTCTAGTCCTGCGTCAGCAAGTGCTATTGCTGCTGCAGTTATTCCTGCGCATCTTGTTCCTGCGTCTGTTTGTGGGAGTTCTACGAATACATCTACGACTGTGTTCGGGTATTCTTTTAGGTTGAGAACTGGGGCAAGTGCTTTTTGCATTATCATGCTTATTTCTTTTGCTCTTCTTCCTCCTCCCGGTCTCACGCGTTCTCCATGGCCTGAGAATGGCATCATGTTATAATTGCATCTTAATATTCCTGTTGAGGGGTTTTGCATGAATTTTGGTCTTAGATCTCTTGGGCCGTATACTGCGGCTAGTGCTACTGTGTTTCCTATTTTGAACATTGCGCTGCCGTCTGCATTTGGTATTATTCCTGCTTTTGCTTCTATTGGTCTTAGGTCTTCTTGTCCGCGTCCGTCAAATCTTTTTGTGTATGTCATTGTAGTAGTGTTTTTATTTTTTCTGTAAGTCCTGACTTGTGGGCTTCTTCTTCTATTTTTTTGATTGCTTTTGCTGCTTTAATCTCTGCTTCTGGTTCTCCTTGTATCCATATTAGTCCGTTTTGTCCTGCTTGTATTTCGCATCCTGTTGATTCTTTTATTATTGCCAGCATGCTTCCTTCTTTTCCTATTATTCTTGGTATTTTTTGAGGGCCTACTTTTATTATTCGTCCGCCTTCTAGTTTTCTTAGTCCGGGACCTTTTGTTGTTATGTCAACTAGTCGTTGGCTTGTTACGTTAATTATTTTGCACATTACATTGTCGCCTATGTCGAAGTATTGTGTTAGGTCTGCGCCTCTTGGTATGAATTCTGCTGTTGCGTCTTTTAGGTTCATTACTGCGGAGTATGGGCTGTTTGTTTCCATGCGCCATCCTGTCATTAGTACGTCGCATACAGTTCCTATTATTCTGTCGTTTATTTTTGGTAGATATGTTCCGCTTAATGGTGTTAGTTTGAGGACTTTTCCTTCTATGCTTAAAATTCCTAATCGTCCTGCTCTTATATTGTCGGACTCTCTATACGTTCCTTTGCCGGGTATGAATCCCATGCCTGTTGCCAGAATTTCTCCTGGAGTGCATATTGCTCTTTCAGCTGCTAGTATTGTTTCAGTCATTTTTTCTTCAGTATTTTTTCTATTTTTTCTTTTGGTATTCTGGTGAATTTTTTGTCTTGTTTTGTTATGCAGGCAGCTTCTATTCTGTCGGTGTTTTGTTGGTTTTCCAGTATTTTTGCCAGTGCTCTTAGTGCTAGTTTTAGTCCATCGTCTATTGTCATTTTTTCGTCGTATTCTTTGTTGAGTATTTCTTCTACTTCTGTTTCTCCTTCGCCTATTACTGTTGCTTTGTACTGGAAGAATATTCCTGTAGGATCTGTTTCAAATATGCGTGGTTCTCCATCCGGGTCTATTCCTCCTACTATTATGCTTACTCCAAATGGCCTTAGTCCTCCGCTTTGTGTGCATATTTGTTTGAGGTTGCAGATTTCTTTTACTATTGCCACTGCATCTATTGGCGCGTCATAGCTTACTTTGTGTTGTTGTGCTTTTATTTGGCCTCTTTCTATAAGCACTCTTGCGTCAGATAGTATTCCTGAGGCAGTTGCTCCAATATGTTCATCTATTGGGAAGATTTTTTCAACGCTTTCTGGTACGATTAGCTTGTCTACTATTCTTTTATCTGCTACCAAGAGTATGCCGTCTGAGCATACCATTCCTATTGCTGTGCTTCCTTGTCTTACTGTCTTTTTTGCATATTCTACTTGTAATAGTCGTCCATCTGGGCTAAACATTGTTATTGCTCTGTCATATCCCATTAGTTGGTGTGGCATTGGTTGCATCTTTCTTATCCTTCCACGAGCGTTTTCATTTTGTGTATCATTCCGCTGGTTTTTAGTGTTTTTATGATTACTGGCTTATTGTTTATTTGGTTTATAAATACTGTGCTTGCTATGAGTGCTTTTGAGTGTTTGTTTCCTACTTTTAGGATGCCTCTTTTTGTTTTTGTGTTATATATTGGCATGGTAAGTTCTGATTCTCCGTATTTTTTGCTTCCTTCTAATTGCAATAAATTATTGCCTATCGTGTTGAATACCTCATTCTGATTTGGATTTTCTAGTGTTATTGCCTCAAATGCTACATATCTTTTTTTTGTTCTTAACGTGGCTAGTAATGGCCTCATTCTAATGGGAGAAACACTTCTTTTGTCGCTCCTTTCTCTCCTTCATTGTACCAAACACTGGTTTATTTAAAAACCTTGCGGATTCTGTATTCTATTGACTACTACTGTTAAGGGTGCGCGTCTTCATCTCCTCGTGCCTGCTAATCGTATTAAAGAAGGTGTTGTTATTTTTCCACAGTCGCTAATAATAATCTTAGGGTATGGGGCTTATGCAAATATTTTTTCGCAGCTTTGGTGGCTTGACTAGTGATTTGAATGCTTCTTGTCTTGTCGTTATACTTAGCCCTTGCCATGTGCTTGTAACCTTTTGCAACAGTTGTGCAACAGGGCACGAACTGAGGTATTGCTCATGAAGATTACTACTCCAGATTGTGTTAAAGTTCACAGTTAGAGCACAATGGCTGCTGATAAATTATGTGCTCATTTAAGGTAAGAATGAGCAAGAATGGGTGTATTGTTTGCATGAATTCTGCTATAAGTAAATACTTTTTTTTTGTTTATGTCATTATTAGCTGTTGTATCATGTGTATTAGGAATCCTATCAAACCAATTATTCCCATGCCGATTCCTGATACTTTGACTATTGTGGTGAATGTTTCTTTGTCTGGTTTTTTTGTTACTTTTAGAACTCGTATGCACTCTGTGTAGAACTCTTTTAGGAATATTATCCCATCTTTTATGCGCTGCATTATTGTCTTGCTGTTTTCTGTTTGGCTTATTTGAGGAGCTATTTCTTCCATGTTTCTTATTGCTTATTGTTTCTATTTAAATGTCACCATTTATTGCCAGTTTAATAGTTTTTCCTTAATTAGTGCGGGTATTACTTGGTTTTTCATGTTTGGCGCTATTTGTATGTTGTCTGTTTGTGATAGGAACTTTATTTGTTCTAGTTTAGGGTATGTTATTTTTAATTCTCCGTTTATTTTTGTAATGTAAATGCTTAATTTGAGCATCGCATCGTCAAATATTGCTTTGTCGTGGTTGTCTCCCGGCTTTCTTATTATCTCTGCTTGACCTCCTGTTTCTTCTTTGATTTCTCGTAGGAGTGCTTGTTCTTCTGTTTCTCTTTGTTCTGGCTTGCCTCCCGGGACTGTCCATATTTCTTTGCCGTGTTTTTTTACTGCCCTCAAGCCGAGTTATGTGTGTTATTAAACCAATACATAATTTTGGCTAAGTCATTTACACTGCGTGCATAGAGCTTATAATTTGCTTTCAATAAATGAGGAACGTCTTCAGGAAAGTACTGTGCAAGTCTCCGAACCTTCGTAGGTCGGCAGTACATCTGAATTTCCCTGTTTCCATTCGCATCTTCTCTTAAAATGTCTAACTTGCCATCATCAAAAGAATGAAAAATATTTGTGTCAATCCATAGTATTAGATTAGTCTTGTCTATTCCGTTTAGAACCGTACTAAATTGCGAATTCAAATGCAGTTCTGGTTCTGTGAAGTCTTCTAAATAAGTACTTCCCCGGGGATTTCTTCTTCTTAATTCCTTTATCTGTTCTTGCCAACAGGTTATTTCAGGAATATTTCTTTTTCCGATTGCCAGGGCTCCGGTGAAAAAGTCTGAGGAGAATGACCTTCAGATTGTGAAGGATTATACGCGCAGCAACTTCTGAATGCTGCGCGCGGAAGTTAACGCTTCGGACGAAGTC
>JACQMV010000034.1 GCA_016203395.1 Candidatus Woesearchaeota archaeon
AACTGCTGATAAAATATTACGTCATTTAGATATTAGTCAGCAAGGACAAATAGATTATTTATTCAGAGAGTTTTTAGCAGAATCAGTTAAGCCATGTTTCAGCAATGGCGGGCTTAATTATTTTTGCAATAACGAGCAGTCATTTCAATAAGTGGGGTTTATAAAGGGGCTGAGGATTAAATAAAGATGAGAGTGAAGACAAACCTAGAATATAGTATCTTCCAGCATGAAAATCCGTTCGCGCAGAGACACCCGTACAAAACAGAAGAATTCAGTGACAAATATTTTATTTTCACGCCAGAACGAACACTAAAAATGAGAAACGGAGAAGAGCTAAAGTTTAAAGAGTTATTGAGAAGAGACGGTCAAGTAGATGTGTGGAACAATACGATGTTTCACAATGCACCGCATAATGATGCTCTAAGCTCATTTCTAGAAGTAAACAATTTAGTAACAATCCTAAACGAAAAAGGCATTGTTGTTGTTAAAAAAAGATTAGCATACCGAACAGAAACCACGACAATACACTATTGCGAGTTTTTACTTGAAAATGAACGAGGAACAAACTTAACAGTGTCAGCCAGAGATGCAGAGCACATAATGAGAGAAATAGAAAAACTGGGAATAAAGCAAAGGAATAAAAGCTTCGGTGAATACATCGCAGAACATGTGGCTAGACAAAATCAAAGAACTGTTCGGTCCAAAGAAACAGGCGATAGTGTCCAAAACAGATCCTGGGCAAGCCCTGCTTATTGAAGAATATTATAAGTATTATTTGGATTTTAGAGAAAAGATAGGACTGTTCAGAAAAGTTAAAGACGCAATAATCTCAATAAAGCCAAGAATCTACGACACTCTAAAAACACGAAACATACCAATAGATGAGCCAACAACAGTACTCCTTCATAAAGAAGTAGATGTGCTAATGAATGAAATCATTAGTGCACTGAATAAAATAAAAGCAATAATTATCACAGACAAGGACGTTGAAGGAAGAGTAATCCTGCACTCAAGCAGCTTAATACAATTCATAGAAAGGGAATTAGAAAAATATCCGGCAAACAAACAAGAAGAAGCATATAGAACTGCACTTCTCAAACTACAAGAAGCGTTAGTAAAGCCAAAAGAAAGCACTTACGGACTATTTCATATCCTAACATCCCAGCTTAACCTCCTCCAAGAGATAGAAACTGCAAGAAACGCAATAAAAAACCAGGACAGCGAAGCGTTAATACAGAAATTCAGAATATTAGAAATAGAAATAATGCGCTTAGGAAAATACATTGGTGAAGAAGCAAAAATAATCCAGCCATCTCACGAAATAATAAAGCCATTTGAAACAGCATATGCTACACTGCAAAATCTCGGACTAGTGTATTCTGAAAGAGAACTAAATCCTTACAACATCAAAATTATTGCAATGAATCTCGGCAAAGAAAAATACGGCGTGAAAGGAATAGCAATACTAAGTGATGATAATGTGGAAATCAGGTTTGTTAAAGGAGCTTCAGAAAAACATGCAGAAATAGTCAGAATGCTCATGCAAGGAATTCCAGGCACACGACTGGCAGACAGCACTGCGATAAAACACTACTTATTAAGCATGCCGTTAGAAACAATGCAACGAATAGCTGGCTACGAACTTCAGCTGGAATATGAAAACAACGAACTCAAGTTAGTAAGAATTAATTTTGGTTCAACAATTCTCAAATTCCAGATAGAAAGACAAACTCCGACAGCAACAGGAGAGTTCTTTAGGATGTCAAAAAAAGACTTTGAAAGGATGAGCTATGCATTGTTATACAGCATTGACAAACAGCTTGTTGATGAAAAAAGATTCCATCAAACAATAGAAAACACAGGAACAAAAATCGTCATAACAGACCAAAGAATTTATCCAATGAAGCATGATTAGCTCACGAATTCTGTTTTTATCTGTCTGAAACTGACTAGTGAAGTTGTTTTGGCTATTCCTGGCATTGAAAGTGCTTTTTTTACGAATTCGTAGTATTCGTTCTGGTCTTTGGTTCTTATTTTTGCTATTATCTCCCAGTCTCCTGTTATTATGTCTATGCTTTCAATTTGTTCGTGTTTTGCCAAGATTTTTGCTATTTTTTCAGGATTGCCATATTCTCCCGGAGAAAGATTAATGAGCACAAATGTGCAGAATCCTTGCCCTATCTTTTGGTAGTCAAATACTGCTTTGTATGCTTTTATTTTTTTCTCTGTTTCCATCCTTTTTATATTGTAGTGTATTGTGGTAGAGGGCTCATGCGTGCTTTTTGCTATTCTTGCTATTTGTGGCGTGCACCATCCTTGTTTTAGAAGCTCTATAAGCTCCGGCTCTATGCCCTTCATATTATTGAATATTATTCAATTATTTATAAACTTTATGCTTAATTTTCGGATATTATTCAATAAGGTTTATTATGTTGTTCGTATTCTTATTCTGTATGAGACCCTCAAGCAGTTTTGGGAGATTGGTAATGTTGATGAGCTTGGCTGCTCTTAATGGCACTATTCCTGTTATTTCAGCTTCTGGCTTGTTAAGATTGGAGAATGTTTTGCTGATAGCGCTCACAATCATTGCAGGACCTGCTGCGTTCATAACTGCTTCAATGCTTAATGGCAGTATTAGCGAGCGTATTGTTGCTGCTTCTCTTGCTGGTTTGACAGCAACAATATTAACAATTATTGCTGCAGCAGTTGGTTTTGTGCTTGTTCGCTTTCTTGATATTTCTGTATTGCAGGTTGCATCTGGTTTGTCAGTTGTTCTTGTTGGAATGCTTATGCTTGGTGTTCGCACTAATGCAAAGCTTCCTTTGTTAGTGATTTTTTTGGGTGTTGTGCTGTCTGTTCTTGTGAGGTGGTTTACATAATCTGATTTTCGTAGTTAATTATTTAAGCAAAAGGGCTTGGTGAACTAATATGAAACGTTTAAGAAAGCAGATTAACAGGATTGATGATGACTTGCTTAGGTTAATTGCTTCTCGCCTGAGAGTTGCTAAAAAGATAGGTATTTACAAGAAAAAGCATAATTTACCAGTGCGTGATGTTAAGCGCGAACGTGAAATAATTAATGAAAGAACTAAAGCGCTTGCAAAGCTCGGCTTTAATGATTCTTTGTTTGTAAAGCATTTATTTAACCTATTGTTTGCCAAGTCGCGGAGTGTGCAGAAGTGAAGCTCTTGAAGTGTCAGGATACCGAGGTTTTTGTCGGGCGCTCATTGCTTTCAATGCTTCATAAGTTGTTTTCTATACATTCTTTTTCAAAGGTTTGTGTTATTACTGATGAGAATGCTGCAGTGTTCCTTCCTAAAATCAGAAAATGCGTTCGTAAGAACCTTTTTACTTTTGTTCTTCCTCAGGGCGAGAAGTGCAAAGACATTCGCACTGTGATGCAGTTGTGGGATTTTCTTGTGAGAAAAAGATTTGACAGGTCTTCTTTGATTATTAATCTTGGCGGAGGCGTTGTTACTGATTTAGGCGGTTTTGTTGCAAGCACGTACATGCGAGGTATTAATTTCGTTAATATTCCTACAACGCTTTTGGCAATGGTTGATGCAAGTGTTGGAGGTAAGAATGGAATTAATTATGCAGGTAGCAAGAATATTATAGGAACAATTAATGCTCCTTGTGCTGTTGTGATGGATGCTGATGTTCTGAAATTTTTGCCTGCCAGAGTTTTTTTGGCTGGTTTTGCCGAGGTGATTAAGCACGGGCTTGTTTTTGACAGGAAATACTTTTCTTTTGTTACCAGCAAGCATCCTCTTAAGTTTTCTGGTCGTGAGCTGGAAGAGATCATTGCTGGTTCTGTTCGGATAAAATCATTAATTGTTTCTTCGGATAGTAAAGAAACAGGCATAAGGCAGTTTCTGAATTTCGGTCATACTATTGGTCATGCTTTAGAAGTCTTGTGTAAACTGCCTCATGGCGAGGCAGTGTCTATTGGGATGGTTGCTGAGGCAAAATTATCTCAATTGCTCGGCATTGTTGATGAAGAGATTGTTGCTCGCGTACGCGCTTCGTTAATTAATGCGGGCTTGCCTGTTAAACCACCAAAGTGCAGTTCTGTTAAGGTATGGAATGCCATGCAGATGGACAAGAAGGTGTCCTCAGGCATTATTAATTGGTGTTTGCTTCAATCCATTGGTCGTGCTGTTTATAATATTCATGCTCCAAAAAACAAGGTAATTCAGGCATTGAGGCATATTTTATGATAGTTATCTCCATTATTGGCGGCACTGGAAAAATGGGCAGAATGTTTGCAAGTAATTTCAGAAGTAAAGGTCATAAAGTAATTCTTAGCGGCAGAAAAACCAGAATAACACATGAAGAAGCTGCACGAAAAGGCGATATTGTTATTGTTAGTGTTCCTATAAATGTTACTGAATCAGTTATCAAAAAAATTTCTCCTTTTGTTAGAAAGAATGCATTATTGACTGATTTCACCAGTGTTAAGGTTGTGCCTTGCAACGCAATGAAACGATTTTGCAGGGCGAATATTGTTGGAGGCCATCCTGTTTTCGGGCCTAATGTTGCTTTGAAAGGACAGAATTTTGTGCTCTGTCCTTTAAGAGGAAAATGGCAGTTTTACAAACGCCTGCTTGCTTCATTAGGGCTTAAAATTAGTGTTCTGGCTCCTGAAACGCATGATAAAAGTATGGCAGTTATTCAGTGTCTTACCCATCAATCAACGCTTTCTTATGCTTTTTCTTTGATGAAGATGAATTCAGACATATCTATCCTTGATAAGCTGGCCAGTCCTCAGTTTCGTCTGAAAATTAGTTTGGTCAGAAGAATGCTTGATCAGGATGCTTCATTATATTCTGATATTCAACGCTATAATCCTTTTTCTAATGATGTTGCCAGAATTCATGCTCTTGCATTGAAGAAGTGTTCATCTGAGTTCAAAACCGCGTTTAGCCAGTGCCAAAACTATTTTGGAAGGATGAGTTTCAAAACGCGAAGTTTCATAAATAAACTGTTGAGTGTGCACCAATGATTGCGGTTTTAGGGCCTGAATACAGCTACTGCCATATTGCTGCCATGCGCTCTTTCAAGGGAGCCAGTTTTGTTTTGTGCAGAACGATTAATGATGTTTTTTCTTCTGTTGCTGATGGAAAAGCTGATGAAGGGGTTGTTCCTATTGAGAATATGCTTCAGGGCAGTGTCCGTGAAACGATTTTTGCGCTGGCAAAAAACAATGTTTTTATTCACGGTGCTTACAAGCTTCCGATTGCTCATTGTCTTGCTTCTAAGTCAGAGAGTTTTTCAAAAATAGTTTCTCATCCTCAGGCGCTCGGCCAGTGTTCTGTTTTTTTGAAAGCAATTGGTAAGGATGTTGTTGAAACGTCTAGCACTTCTGAAGCAATGAAAATTGCAGGTAGTGATGTATCTTACGCCGCGATTGGTTCTGAGCTTGCTGCAAAGATGTATTGGTTGAAAATTCTGCGCAAGAACATTGGCGATTCCAAAAACAATACTACCTTATTTATTCGCTTCAGCAAAAAAAAGCACGCCGGTTCAGCCAAGAATTGTATTACCAGCATGCTGATAATTCCTAAAAAAGATATGCCGGGACTGCTGGTTTCTTTATTGACTCCTTTTGCTTCTGCCAAGCTGAATCTTTCAAAAATCGAGTCAGTTCCTTCTGGTAAGAAGCTTGGCGAGTATTTTTTTATTATTGATATTGATGCTGGCTTGAAAGAGGTTAGTCGCGCTTTAAAACCTGTTAGCCGGCTTGCTTCTGTGAGAATATTAGGAAGTTACGGGGTGAAAAATCTTGATTAGCGAGAGAGTAAAGCGAATGGAGATTAGCGGTGTGAGAAAAATGTTTGAGATGGCTTCCAAGCTCAAAGATCCTGTTGATTTGTCTTTAGGCGCTCCTGACTTTGATGTTCCTGATGTTGTTAAAAAGGCAGCAATAAGTGCAATACTTGCTGGCAGAAACAGGTATGTTCCTACGGTCGGAATTCCTGAACTAAGAACAAAGGTTGCTGAAAAGCTGAAAAAGAAGAATAATATTCTTGTTGATGATTCCTGCTTAATTATTACGAGTGCAGTATCTGGCGGGCTTTCAATCGTTCTTACAACAATTCTTAATAATGGCGACGAGGTAATACTTTTTGATCCTTATTTTGTCGGGTACAAGCAATTGATTTTGCAAAATGGCGGAATCCCGGTGTATGCTAAAACAAAAGAGGATTTCAGTCCGGATATTCTTGATTTTGAAAGCAAAATTACTAAAAGAACAAAAGCAGTCATTATCAATAGTCCTAACAATCCTACTGGAAAGATTTATAGTGCTGCTGATTTGAAAAACATTGCATCTATTGCAGAAAAAAATGGCTTGTTAGTAATTTCTGATGAGATTTATGAGGATTTTTGTTTTGAAAAAACACATTTTAGCATTGGCAGTGTTTATGAGAATACTGTAACGCTTAATGGTTTTTCAAAGTCATGCGGAATGCCCGGCTGGCGTGTTGGCTATGTTTGCGCTCCAAAAAGAATAATCGATGAATGCGTGAAGGTTCAGCAGTATAATTTTGTTTGCGCTCCTTCTCCTTTCCAGTATGCCGCGCTTAAAGCGCTTGATTTTGATACGTCTTCAATAACTCAGGAGTATAAAAGAAAGAGAAACATAATTTATGAGGGACTGGGAAAGAAATATTCTTTTTCCAAACCAGAAGGCGCATTTTATGCGTTTATCAAATACCCTTATGACGGGAAAAAGTTCATTCAGGACTGTGTTGAAAAGAACCTTCTTGTTGTGCCAGCCAGTGTTTTCTCCCAACACGATACTCATTTCAGAATATCCTTTGCCACTTCCGAGAATGTTCTGAAAAAGGCAGTTGCTATCCTGAATACTCTAATAAGCTAAAACATGGCTTAACTGATTCTGCTAAAAACTCTCTGAATAAATAATCTATTTGTCCTTGCTGACTAATATCTAAATGACGTAATATTTTATCAGCAGTTCTTGTGCTCTGACTGCGAACTTTAATGTGCTCAACTGTTTATCTGCCTTGAGCAATACCATTTATGGCGCTACTGTTGCAAACACAACGCAAACAAAAGGTAAGGGCTTGGTGTGACAACAAAACAAGAAGCGTTCAAACTACTCATCAAGCCACAAGGGCTGCAGGAAAATATTTGCATAAGCCCCATACCTCCGGATTATTATTAGCAGCAGTGGGAAAAGAACAAAATATTCTTTGACAAGTAAGTAGCTAGGGCTCTAAGCTTACACACCTATTTGTCCTGCAGTGAGACCTTTTCTCTTGATTATCTGATTGATAACCTTCTGCTGTAATTCCATCGGCATCTTTTCAAAGCTCTGATCAACTAAAGAACTTGTGCCTCTGCCTTCTGTTGCTGAGCGTAAATCAGAACTCCACCCAATCATTTCACCGACAGGAAGCTTTGCCTTCACTATAGAAAGATTGCCCTGTTGCTGCATGTCAAGAACTTGTCCACGCTTGTTCATTATGAGTTTTGTTAATTCCCCTGTGAAATCTATTGGACCTTCAACAAGGTGAACCTGCATTGGCTCAAACAAGGTAGGAGCTGCCTGCATCATTGCACCCTTCATAGCATCTCTCATAGCTGGATAAATCTGCGCAGGACCACGATGAATTGCATCCTCATGAAGTTTAAGGTCAGTAATTGTAACCTTCAAACCCATGCACGGCTCTCTTGCAAGAGGGCCCTCATCAATAACCTGCTCAAACCCGTCCAAAAGCAACTCCATTACCTCACCAATCTGCACAATGCCTTTGGTCGTATCAATTATTATATTTCCTTTGTAAATATCTTTGATACGTAAAGCAGTATCATTATCATAACCAACATCAACTAACGTATCCCTAATCTTCATATCCTTTTTCTTGATTCTGCTTTCAGGAAGTTCTCTGTTTTTTATAAGCTCCTGAACATGCGGCTCTAATGGCTCAACAGTAACATAAATACGATTGTGTTTATTAGGAGTTTTACCCTCCATCTCCGGACTCTTTTTAGACACTGTTTCACGATACACAATTATTGGAGGGCTGGTCTTTATCTGAAGACCTTTTTCAGTGATTATCCTGTTTTCAACAATCTCAAGATGCAGTTCACCCATTCCAGACATAAGATTCTCGCCAGTCTCATCGTTAATCTGAATCTTAATAGAAGGATCCTCTTTTGCAACCTTTTTCAAAACCTCCACAAGCTTTGATAAGTCCTGCGGCTTTGAAGGAGAAATTGCTTTTGTAATAACTGGCTCAAAAATATGCTTGAGCTCCTCAAATGGCTGCTCTGGCTCATCAGTAATTGTTTCGCCAGCATTACCCGTAATACCCATAAGCGCAATAACATTGCCTGCACCAACATCACCAACAATCTCCGGCTTAACACCCGCATACATAAGCACCTGAGCAACACGCTGATACTGTTTCAAGCCATTAAGATAAACATTCATCCCTTCTTTAATTGTACCGCTATACAATCTTCCAGCAGCAATCTCCCTTCCTGATTTTTGATCAATAGTAATACGAGTAATGCAGAATGCAATCTTGCCATTAGGATTGGATGAAAGCATATCTTTTCCAAGCTGGGATTCAGGATCACCTCTCCAAATTTTAGGAATACGGTATGTCTGCGCTTCAAGAGGAGTAGGAAGATGTTTTATAACCATGTCAAGCAAAACCTCATACAATGGAGCATTCTTCCAATTCCATTCCTCTCTTTCTTTTGGAGGAAGCTCGTAACTCTTGAGAATGTCTTTGAATGAAATATCCTTTTTCTGCATAAAAGGCAAACTCAACGCCCAGTTCTCCCTCGCGCTGCCAAAAGCAACACTACCATCCTGAATGTTTACCTTCCACTTCTCCTTAAATTCTTTCTCGGCAATATTTTCAACCAAACGATTGAACTCAATAATCAAACTCATAATTCTCTGCTGAATTTTTTCAGGAGTATACTGCATTTCAGTAATCAAGCGATCAACCTTGTTGATGAAAAGAACCGGCTTCACACGTTCGCGCAATGCCTGCTTGATAACTGTTTCTGTCTGAGGCATTATGCCCTCGGAAGCACAAACAAGCACAATAGTGCCATCAATGGCTCTCATTGCTCTAGTAACATTTCCACCAAAATCAACATGACCGGGAGTATCAATAAGATTGATAAGATACTCCTCCTCACCAAACGTGTGAGCCATACTAACATTAGCTGCATCAACAGTCATCAATCGCGTCTGCTCATCAATATGCTGCCAAGTAGCCATTCCCTTATCCAAATCACCAGCTGCTTCAACAGACATAAAACCGGCAGCAGCAAGAAGATTATCAGTTAATGCTGTTTTGCCATGATGAATGTGAGCAGAAGTTGCAATATTGCGAATATTCTTCTGATTCTTAGAAAGCCGTTTGAGCTTTGCAGGTTTTGATTCATCAGCCATACTTACGCCTCATGGATTGATTTGTAACTACACAACTCAGATTTTGAAAACCATATTGAAATCTCTCTTTCTGCATCCTGCTTGTTGCCTGAAGCATGAATAATATTAGGCAACGCAATATTCTTTACATCAGCATAATCAAAACTATAATGCCCATAATCTCCCCGGATAGTGCCTGGCAACGCCTTCTTTGGCTCTGTATCACCAACAATCTTACGAACAACCTCAATAGCACTAACCCCTTCAAAAACAACAGCCACAACAGGCCTGTTGGAGAAATCATTAACTAATTTCTTCCTAACATGCTCTCCTCTGCGCTTGGCAATGTCCTCAGAATAATGAGTGTTTATTATTTCAGGAGAAGGAATCACCATCTTCATAGCAACAATCTTCAAGCATGCCTTTTCAAGCCGCGCAAGTATTTCACCAATCAAATGACGCCTTACACCATCTGGCTTAATCAATACAAGCGTGTGCTCAAGCATTTTTATCCTTCCTTGCAACTTTAGTCCACTTGACATATCTCGGCTCGCGACCAAGCTTCAACAAGTTCTTTTCACACTTCATACTACAAAAAGTGAAAATCCTGCCATCATTCTTGACAAGCACAGTACCTGTACCCGGCTCAAGAACATACCCGCAAAAAGAACATCTTGCCATTTTATGCAGCACCTCTACCCTGCTTGTTCAAAGGCCTTGCCTCAAACTCAGTCTCGCGAAGCATAAGAATATCCTCCTTTTGTATAGGCCCTTTAACATTTCTTCTCAGAATCTTATCCTTATCACGACCATCCAAAACTCTGCAACGAACCTGCAATGCCTCTCCCCTAGTGCCAGTTCGCCCAATAATCTCCTCAACTCTTGCAGGCGTAGCAGAACTAAACTTTATAGCACCTTCTGCTTTCTGTTCTACTGGCTTTTGCGGTTTTGGTTTGACTGGCTCAGCCATTATTATTCTTCCTCACTCTTTTCCTTCTTAGCAACATCCTTTATGACAGCAACTGCTGCAGTTGGAACATGAATTCCTGAAGCAATACCTAACTCCTCTTTGCTGGTAACTTCTGCAAAAGGAACTCCCTTTTCCTTAGCCAACGGAGCAAGATGCATAATGACCTCAGCAGGATGGACATCTTTTGCAACAACAACAAGCTTTGCAATATCTCGTTCTAATGCCTTAGTAACCTCATTAACCCCTCTTTTAATCTTTCCAGCAGCTTTCGCAGCTTCTATTGCCTCTAATGCATTTTCTTCCATGATAATCCTCCCGAGGAACCGCCTCGTTCAGGGCGTAAGCCCTTCATCACCAGTTATAATCATACTCAAACAAGGAGTTTATAAAGCTTGCGAAAAAATGCTAAAAATTAGCTAAACACATAAAATATCTACCCTTGCCAGAACATATCTTAACTGATTTTGCAGAACACACTTTAACTGATTTTGCATTTTTTCCACCGCCCTCCTAAAAAAATCCTCTTGGCAAATGAAGCATTTGTCCTATAGCCCGGGATAATTCTTATCTTAAATGAGAGTATAATTTATCAGCAGCTCATGTGCTCTGACTGTGAACTTTAACGTAATTCGGCGTATTGCTTGTCATGAGCAATACCCTTTGTTGCAGCCGGTTGCAAACACAACGCAAACAAAAGGTAAGGGCTTGGTATAAAAACAAAATAAGAAACCGAATCATGAGTCAAGCCACAAGCACTGTAGAAAAATAACAACAATCCGTTTTGATATGTGTTAGCAGAGTTGCAAGCCAGACACTATCTAATATACTCAGAATATTTTTAGAAACAATCGTTGAAAAATAACAACACATTATTTGATTAGCACTAGCAGGTGCGAGAAAATATTTTGAATAAATACTCATTCTTTAGAGGGAGAGAAGCAAAAAATAAAATATTTATTTTTATTCCAATCATAGCAATTTAATTGGCTGATAAAAAAACAATGGTAAGGTTTATATATCTTATCACTACTACATGGGTAAAACAAGGGGGTTATGAATAACATGAAAAAATTGCTGACAATATTGTTGTGTTTGGTTGTACTTGCCACTGCAGTGAGTGCATTGCAAGTAAGTGTGAGTTCTTTGACGTTTGGAGGAAATTCACAAGACAGAGATACGAATGTAACATCAACATTCACAATAAAAAACAACGCAACAACAGCAGCAAACATAACATTAAGCCACAATATTGCATCAAAACATAACACAGTAATAAGCCCCTCAAGCATACAAAATCTTGCATCAGGAGCAGAAGCAACAATAACAGTAACAGTGTTCGTCCCTGTTGATTTCGATGCAGTGAACGAAGAACTCGTAGAAACTGCATTTACCATAGGAAAATTAAGCATTGCAAGCAATGCTGCTAATGAATCTACAACAGAAGTAAGTGCGACACTTCAAGCAAGAAACCGACTAAGATACAAAGACGGAGACATGACAATAACCGGGGCAACAACAAGAACAAAAACAATAAGAGACAGAACAAGAGTAGAAAACCTCAAGCCAGGAGACAGCTTACAACTTGACATAACAGTAGACAATCAATTCCCAGACACATCAAGAAGAGATGACAGAAGAAACACAGACGTAGAATTCAGAGATGTTGACATACGACTTGACTTTTCAAGCGAAGAAGACTTCCAAATAGACGAAGATCAGGACACGCTTTCAATAGATGCAGACAACGAAGAAGCAACAAGCTTCTCATTTGACGTAGAAGAAGATGCTGCAGACAGAACACACACTGTTGATTTAAGAATAGATGGAAGAGACGAATTCGGAGCAAGACACGGAGAAGCATTAAGATTTAGTTTAGAAATAAAAAGAGACCCACACGACTTAGTGCTCAGGTCAATAGACTTCTCACCATTAAGAATCGGATGCAACAGAAACGTGCAATTAACAGCAACAATGCTAAACAGAGGACGAGTGGATGAAAGAGAAGCAGCAATACAGACAGAAGTAAGCGAATTAGGAATAATACAAAGAAGCCAGATAGTAAGAATAGACGAAGATGACACTGGAAGCGCAAACTTGAACTTCAAAATACAAGACAACGTAAAAGCAGGGACATACACTGCAAGAGTATTCAGCTTGTACGACACTGCAACAAAAAACAACTTCAAAGACTTAACATTTGTTGTAGAAGAGTGCAAAAAAGAAGAACCAACAACACAACCACCAGTAATAACACAACCACCTGTTGTGCAACCACCAATAATTCAACCACCAGTAGTTATAACACCAGAACCAATAGTGATTCCTTCTGAAACAACAGAAGAAGAAACAGCATCATACACCTGGGCACTTGTAGCAGGAATAATTGTTGCAGCAGCACTACTCGTATTCGTAATAATAAGATTTGCAAGAAGATAAACAATGGCAGCAGAGCGAATTTTCGCGAAAGAAAGCACAAAATTCACATACGTTCACTTATACCTGCCACAAGAACGAGAAACAAGCATAGCCCTACCTTCTGTTAGCATAACATCAACACCCTACCAAGAAGAAAACACGCAAAATGGCACAGTAAACCCTCCTTGTAAAAATGTAGACGCATGGCGCACATGGATAAACGAAAAGCATAATGGCTATATCCATGCACCTGCAAACATCATAATAGCAACCATAATGACTGCTGCTCAAAAACCAAAAGAAGAAACAAAAACACAGTTCCTTGAAGAATTGTTAGAAACACTAAGAACTGCACCAATTGTGACAGCAACAACTATTAATTATTCCTGCAACACAACTGAAAAATCACTGATATCACACGGGCTTGTATTCTGGCCATGGACCGCACAAATTCAAAGTAACACAAGACACCTACAAAGCCACGTATTTCAAAAAGAACACCAAGGAGCAATAGAACTAACAGCCACAATATACGCTCAAAACATGCCTCAGCTTGACGGAAGCTTACGACAAAAACCACACACACAAGAATTAGAAACATCAATGGCATTAACAATGCAATACCCAAATCTCCTGGCAACAGCAATCAAAAAGGCATTTGGCGCAAATGCAGTAATAAAAACAAGGAAAAAAGAAGAAAGAAAGAGTAACCCATTAGCAGTTGTGTGCCTGCGTTATGAAGCAGAAAGAAAACAATTCATAATAGATGCAGACTGCAACAGAGAAACAGAAGGAATTGGAATAGGTCTGAGATTATCTTACTGATGACAAAATATTTACGCATTTTTTAGCCAAAAACACTGTTTTTTACGAACAAAAACATAAAAAAAACATGCTTTTTGACACAACACATAAAAACAGTTCCTGAAAACACCCAAACGCATGAAATACACCCTGATACTCTTTTTACTGGCAATTCAGGCACAAGCCATGGTTATCTCAGACATAATGTACGACCCTGAAGAAAGCGAAAGCACAGGAGAATACATAACAATATACAACAACGACACAACAACACAAGACATCGGCGAATGGTGGATTACAACAGAAAGAAGCCAAAAAGACGCAATAATCCCAAAAAATACGCTGCTAAACCCAGGACAACACTACACAATAGGCGACCCAAACACAACTGCCGAACTAAACGAACAAATAACATTAAACAATGATAATTCAGGAGTTCAACTAGTATTCAACAATACAATCATTGATGCAGTTGGCTGGGGAAATCCAAGCAAAGAATTCTTCAAAGGAACGCCTGCACAAGACGCTGAAGAAGGAGCATCACTTACCAGAATCGGCTATTCTGAAAACAATGCAGAAGACTTCACAACAAGCAAAACAAAAAACACAAACAGAATAAAAATAGAGATAACCATAGAAAAACAAGCAACAATGACAGATGATGAAACAAAACCAGGAAACCAAATAAAACCAAGAGCAGGACAAACAAGAACAATAGAAGTATTCACAGACGCCCCTGCAGTATTTCAGAACAAAACATACCTGCCAAACAAAGGAGTAGCAAAAATTCCATTAGAATACCACATGAAGCCAGGAAATTACACAATACTAACAAGCAAAGAACTAAACTTTGAATATTTACCACTAAAAAGCTTTATAATTCTTGACAAAGAACTAAAAATCAAAACAAGCCCCGGAAGCAGCGCACAAGGAACACTAAGAATAAAAAATAATGGAAACACACAATTAGAAATTACAATGACACACACATTCACAGAAATACAACTCACACTTCAAAACACCACACTACAACCAGCAGAAGAAAAAAACATGATAATAACCGCAAAAATACCACAAAACATAAAACCAACAACATACGAAGGAACAATATCGCTTAATTAGTCTTTCTTATTACGAAAAGAAGCAAAACAACTCTTCTTTAGCCAACAATCACCACATTGTTCATGCTGCTCAAATAGTCTGCCAAAACAAGGATCCTCCTCAAGCTTAAACATCTTAATAACCAATCCTTATCAACCTCAAATATAATAAACAGAAGGTAGTATATAAATTTTTCTTGAAAAAAACCAGAATTAACAACATAAAAGGAACGAAATCGCAAAAAACCAGCAAAACTACCCAGAAACAATAAGCTTCATAGCATCAACAAAATCATCTGCCTTTTTCTTATACTCATCATATTGCTTTCCTGAAACACGCTGAACACGCCTGTGAGTTATATCCTTCTGCAAAGCATATAAGTCATCAAATATATCTGCAAAATACTTTTTCAAACGCCCTTGCTTAACAAGCGTAACCCTCAAAATATCACCAACCTGAGAAGGACTACCAGGCACATCACCATGCTTCATAATAGCAGCATGAGCACTATCAATACACGCCCAATACAAGTCAATGCACGCCTGCAAAATATGCCAATCTGCATTCTGCAAAGTCAATGGCGCTCTTGAATAATAATTATAAACACTCTCCTTAGTAGGACGAATACGCCCCTGCTTAAGCAAAAACTGCAACGGCTCAAAAATCCCAGAATCAAAAAACACAACACCATCCCTCAACATGTTAATAAAAACAGGATCGCCATTCCGCGCATAATCCCACAATTCAGTAAGCTTCAGAGTATTTATGTGAAACCTATTACTAATCTTTCCAGCAGTCTTCTCAACAATAATACGATACGCCTCAACAACCTCAGGGGTAACAACCCTAGAAAGATCATCAATAACAAGCAAAACATCAATATCGTGCTCGTGCAACACCTCAGACGTAGAACTGCCAAACAAAATAACACACTTCAAAAAATCACCTAGTTCACCACACAAGTCATGCGTCAAAACTCTGAGCTTCCTAGCATCATCCAAACGCAAATTAGGATGATGCTGCTCCCTTCTCTGAATACGAAAATCCATACTCAAAGGTTACTATGAAATACTTATAATGGTTTATCACTCTTACACAATAGTGTCAAGAACCGAAAACACAACATTTAAATCCCTAGTGTGCGTGAAAACAACATGGGTTTTTCAGAAAAAACAGAAAAACAAGACCTCCTTGAGCTAATGATTGACAAAGCACCTGAAGAAATACAGGAAGAAATAAGCATTGCACTGGAACAAATACTAGCAGAAGAAAACATCACCCAAACAACAACTAGCGAAATCCCTCCAGAAATTGAAGAAATGTACGCAGAAACGCCAAAAAACATGCAAGACTATGCAAAAACAGAAAACACAGAACTAAACTACATTTACGAAGCAAAAACAATCTTTGAAGGACAAAGACAACAAGACAGCTACGAAGTAGTAATAGAACAAAAAGCAGAACAGGAACAAATAAATGCAAGCGTATCGCACGCATTCGGACTCCAGCCAGAAAAAAAAGCCCAAACACTAATAGAACAAGAACACCTAACAATACACAAAATACTCAACAGGTTCTGGATGTTCGTAATATACGAACTAGCAGGTCTTTAGTAAGAATTTTACAACAAGCCAAGGGAGGTATGAACCTATTTTTCGTAAATCAAATACTCCCACATTATAAATCAGAATAATCGTGCTTCCTTTCATCCCAAACCAAGGACGGTTTTCAACCGTCCGAATAGCCCTGCCAGGATTCAGAACCAAAGCCCTAAAGGTTTTTGGAATCCCAAATCAAGGACGGTTTTCAACCGTCCGAATAGCCCTGCCAGGATTCGAACCTGGGTCTGCTGGGCCAGAGCCAGCCATACTTGGCCACTATACTACAGGGCTGCTAGAAAAACAAGTAAAAACATCAATTATAAAGCTTTGCAAAAACACGCATTTATAAGCCGAGCGAGCATAATTGTCTAATGCCCGAGCTTGAAAAAGTAGTAGAAGAATGGTATCCTAAAGGAGGCATTCTAACTAAGGTAGATAACACACTATGCAAAGTAGCTGGCTATTTTGGAGATACATACCAAAGAATAACAGGAAAGCCAACAAAATACCTTGTTGCAACAGCATACGAAGCATCAGTGGTTGGGTTCGGAGTTGGGCTGATTGGTCCAACACTAGTTTCTACTCTTTTCTTATTGCAGGCATATTTAAAAAGAAGAGTAATGCAAATACGAAGCCCTGCAGAAGAAGAAAAAATCAACAAAAACAACGGATCAGCGCTTTATCCTCCGAAGTTAAGCAGGATAT
Organism: Candidatus Woesearchaeota archaeon; assembly: GCA_016203395.1. Classification (GTDB taxonomy): domain Archaea; phylum Nanobdellota; class Nanobdellia; order Woesearchaeales; family ARS49; genus JACQMV01. The sequence goes on from JACQMV010000034.1 coordinate 17,018, forward strand.
GTGGTGCATTGTGCACGATACCTGCAACATACGGAGGAATTAATGACACGCTTAAAGGTATAAGCACGCATGATGCATACCAAACACTAAGAGGACTCTGCTGGATAGTATTAATAGGCGCGTTTACATCCCTTAGTTTCGGAGACTATCTATCAAGAGCAAAGACTCAAAAAACAACTACAGTTTCAGCATCGTAGAAACCTAAATCATTCAACTCTGCGGCTTTACGCAAACGTTATTAAACATCAAAAATTAACTTGTCAATATGACCTGCATATTTTGCCAAAAGATTTCAAATTTAATACCTCTACCCGGATTTATAACAAAAAATATCCTGTTGGAATAATTATTGAAGACAAAGAGATTAACAGAACCCGGAAAAGCATGTTTGAATTTTTGTGGACGTTGATTAAGTGAATTATGGCTTCAACATCGTGTATGCCTTAGTCATGTAAGAAAGAACGTTCACCTCAATAATCTTAGAAGCACTTATGTATGGCTTAAGCTTTCTAGCAATAGAAGAATACTGTCTTGCACCTCTAGGAGTAAGACAGAGGTGCTTGCAATCATAACTAACTAGCTTACGTTCCTCCAAATCCTGCAGATTCTTATACAATGCTCTTTCCTTTTTTTGAGCAATACCTGAGTTCATTGCAAGCTGAATAAAAGATTGTTTGGACAGCCGGACAGAAACTGGCTTGTTAGCAAACTTTTGAGCGAGAGCGTCCTGACAACTACCAACAACAAAAAGAATAAATGTTTGCTCTTTTGATATCACGATAATAAAATAAGAAGCAAGTATTTAATATTTATCTAAGAATCAGGCATTCCCCGGCATAAGAAGGATTGATGCTAAACTAACAGCAGTGCCAAGAATTATGCCGAACAAAGCATCAACTGCCTCGTGCTTTTTCAAAGCAATTCTACTGCCAACAACCAAACAAACCACAACTAAAGCCAAAACAGAGAAATAATCCAACTGCAGATGCTTTCCAGAAATAATAAGTAAACTAGTAATTCTGGCTGCATGACCTGAAGGAAAACTAGATGCTTGAACCTTTTCAAGCCAGGACTCGTAAGGGCGCTTTATCGGCCTTTCCTTATAATGCAAAATCCGCGTCGCAACTATAAGAACAGAGATAGCGACAAAACTAACAAGCAACTGATTAACCGCAACAGGGTTTTCAGTCAAAAAGAACAGCAGAATAACCGCAATGTACGCAGTAAAACCCCCAAGAGAAGAGCTGTCATTCAAAAATTCCTCGTAATGCATAATAATGCGCTAACATAGTAGTATTAAAACCTTTTCCTGTTTTGGCAGCACACGTGACTTAAGTTGTGTTTTAACTACCGCTCAAAGCGTTTTCCAATAACGCTGCATCAGCAAAGCATCCTCTTCAATATTAGGACTTTCACTTATAACTGCACCTTTAATCTTGAAATCCTTCCAGCCATCAATAACAGCATGCCAGTCAGCATCTGACTCCTCAAAAATAAGGTGATGAAGCTCTCCCTTTTCAGAATACTTAATGCCATTATAATGAATATGCATGTTATTTAATGCCTCCCTACCAAGCTTTTTCTCAACTAATGACAAAACCTCGTGAACCTCATTCGCTGAATTAAACAAGCCATTGCTTCTGGCATGAAGATGAGCAAAGTCAACACATGGAAGCACTCCATGAACCTCAGAAGACAACTGAATAAGCTCATAAATATCACCAAAAGCACTGGCTTTGCCAGTAGTTTCAGGCCGCAACCAGATAGAAATATTCTCGTTCTTCAGAGTTTTAACAATCTCCTTCACAGAACAAACTATCTTTTCATAAACCTTTTTTTTATCCCCGCCCTGATAAAAACCAGGATGAAAACACACACTCCACGCGCCACACAATGAAGCAATCCGCGCACTATCCAAAATTCTTTTCTTGCTTGCTTCCAACTTCGCGTTATCAAAAGAATTAAGATTAATATAATAAGGAGCGTGACACGTCAACAAAACATCATTCTTCTGAGATGCTTCCCTGACTATAGCTGCTTTTTCTTTTGCAACAGTTATCTGTCTGACAAATTCAAGCTCCATCACATCCAAACCCAGATGTCTGACCTCAGGAATTCCGCTAATAACTGATCTTTCCTTGCAGCGCAACGGAACACCTGCAGTGCCAAACAACAAGCCAGAAACATTCATATATCCTCCAAAATAGTTCCGAATTCAGAATAATCTTTGATTGAAAAATCAGAGTTACCACTACAATTAAAACACACAACAACTGCCCCTTTCTGCTTCCACAAAGCAATATCCTTTTCATAGTCATCACCAACAACAAGACACTCTTGCGGAACCACATTCAAAAGCCGCAATGCCTCAGCAAGATAAGCGCCATTCGGCTTCATCACGCCAATCTTATCAGAACTTACAACAACATCAAAATAACTGCGCAAACCAAGCTTCATAAGTTTTGCCAGTAACATATCACTAGAATCCTCACTAACAACCGCCAACTTGAATCTTTTCAGCGAATTCAGAACATCTTCAACACCTTGCAAAGGACGAAGAAGATAAAGAAGCCGCTCAAGAAAAAGCCGAAACGCGCCTGAATCAGCAACACGAAACTCTTTAGCAAGAAGATTATAAGAAAACAACCTATGACGTTTTTTCGGATCATTCTCATTCTTTAACTTATCAACAATCTTTGATTTCCAATAATGATAAAGCTCTTCCGGAGTTTTATTTGTCTGCATTGCCATAAACTTCATAACCACCATATCTGCCTGTTCAGCAACATCTTTAGTATTATACAACGTATTGTCTGCATCAAACACCACTGCCCTGATCAGACAATCTTTAACAATATTCTTCTTAACTGTCCTATCAGGATAAACGATTTTACATTGCTCTGAAAAAAGGCCAGCATCAACAATAACATTACTGCCTGTAAACAAACCGAGACGAGCTATCGGCGGCTTTTCATAATGATCCTTAACAAAAACAAGAGCATCATCTGCAGACGTTCTGGTAACAAAGCCATTACCAAAAGAATTGTTTTCTCCAATAACACTATTAATAATATGGCAATCATCGCCAATGACCGTGCCTTTCATAATCATAGAATTATCAATAACACAATTACGCCCAACAACACCTTCAACACTGCTACAATTACGCACTTCAGAATTGGCACCAACCACTGCATTGCCAGAAACAAAACAATCTTTGCCAACTTGCGCAGAAGAATGAACACTTCCAGACACAGAACAATCAAACCTGCTAATCAAAAGCCGATTCACAAGCAAAACATCCCACGGCTTACCTAAATCTTCTCTTTTACCATTATACACCCAATAATTAAGATGCCCATTCTGCCTCAAAACATACTCAGGAGGTGCAACCTCTTTCTTTCCAACAAACAACTCATCCATTTCAACACCCTTAATAAAATCTACAGACCTGAGAATTCCAACACCTACAAGAGCAAGATCAGAAGGCGCATCCTTACCCGGCTTCTCAACAATTTCAACAACACGACCGTTCTCAATCCGCGCAATACCATAGCGAGAGGGCTCATCAACCTGCCTCAAAGTAACTGCACCATCACACTCGGCAGAATGAAAACAATCAAGCAAAGCCCGAACAAGCGCCTCACCACTCACACTATCTGCATACTTAAAAAGAAAAAACTCATCGCCAGCAATAAAATCCTTTGCGCAATAAATAGCATGACTAGGCCCTAATTGCTCATCCTGAACACAAAAAGCAAACCTAACATGAGGATACGCGCTACTTGCTTCTTTCTTGATTTCTGCAACATTATCAGAATTACAAACAATAATCACCTCATCAATCCCGTTCTCCAGAAATTCGTCAATATGATAAAACAGCAGCGGCTTTCCAAGAAAAGAAAGCATAACCTTACTTTTTGTCAAAGAAAATGGCTTAATGCGAGAACCAGAACCAGCTGCCAACAAAACTGCTTTCATACAATCATGCGAACAAGCTAACTTAAAAAAGTTATGGATTACCTAAAAAAATACTTTAACTGACTCTGCAGAACATACCTTAATTCATTTTACATTTGTCTTGCAACCCTTGTGCTCTGACTGTGAACTTTAATGTAATTAACTGTTTATTTGTCATGAGCAATATATCAGTTCGTGTCCTGTTGCGCTACTGTTGCAAACACATAGTAAGGGCCAGGTATGACGACA